>JALEZQ010000015.1 GCA_022772475.1 Bacteroidales bacterium
ATCTGCTGCGTTGCTATCGTCTTCGGGCTTGGTCATGTACTTCAGTACACTCCCGGCGCCCTCATCCTCAGCGCCTTGCATCTTAACCATTCTGACGCACCTTCGCGTGTGCGTCAAAATTTGCATTTTGACACACCCTCGTTCGCATAAACCAAACACCTGATAGTAATGATCAACATCAGCCCCATGGCCTTCATCCACCCCGAGGCCGTCATCGGCGAAAACTGTGAGATTGGCCCATTCTGCTACATCGACAAAAATGTTGTCATCGGCAACGACAACCGCTTGATGAACAGCGTGACGCTGCTGAGCGGCACACGTTTGGGAAACCATAACGTAGTATTCCCGGGCGCGGTCATCGGCGCCATACCGCAAGACCTCAAGTTCCGCGGCGAAGAGACCACAGCCGAAATTGGCGATAACAACACCATACGCGAGAACGTCACCATCAACCGCGGCACAGCGGCCAAAAACCGCACCGTCGTGGGCAACAACAACCTGCTGATGGAGGGCATGCACATCGCACACGACGTCATCGTGGGTAACCAGTGCATCATCGGCAACTCCACCAAAATTGCGGGAGAGGTCATCGTGGACGACTGCGCCATCATCAGCGCCAACGTCCTCATCCACCAGTTCTGCCACATCGGCAGCTACGTCATGGTGGGCGGCGGCACACGCACGGGGCAGGACATACCGCCCTTCGTCATGGCGGCTCGCGAACCCGTGGCCTACTGCGGACTGAACCTGGTCGGCCTGCGCCGACGCGGATTCTCGGCCGAACTGATCGAAAACATACACAACACCTACCGCCTGCTCTACCAGCGCGAAAAACTGCGCGAAGAGTGCTTGGCACAGATACGTGCCGAGGTGCCCATGAGCAAGGAGATTGAGTACATCCTCGACTTCGTCACCTCCTCCAAGCGCGGCATCATCAAGTAACCCCGTCAACACCATGCTTTTCAAGATAAAGTTTATCAGCGAAGAGGTCGATGGCTTCTTCCGCGAACTGCTCATCGACAGCGACGCCACCTTCCGCAGCCTGAGCGACTTCATTCTGGACGCCTGCGACTACGCCGACGACCAGATGACCGAGTTCTACATCTGCGACGACGAGTGGGAACGCCACCAGCAGGTCACACGCTGGGACGTCTCCGACCCCGACAATGAGGAGGAAGACCTCTACCTCATGGACGACACCCGCCTGTCCGACTTCATTGACGACAAGGGCCAGCGCATGGAGTATGTCTTCGACCCCTTCTCCGAGCGCTCGTTCTTCCTGCAGGTCAAGGAAATCATCACCGGACGCCACCTCGACGCCCCCGAAATGACGCGCCAGAGCGGCGAACCGCCCGTACAGATCATGCAGATGGAGGACATCGTAGCCCCCAAGGCCACAGCGGGCAAGGGCGACGACATTTATGCCGACGACGACGAGATGTTCTACGGCGACAAAGACTTCGACAGCGAAGACTTCGACCTGGAGGGCTTCGAGATAAGCGACGAACAGCTCTACTGACACGCCTCTGCCTAATGCGCCCCACCCTCATCGTCGTCACCGGTGCCACAGGCGTAGGCAAGACCTCCACCGCGCTGACGCTGGCCGAAGCGCTCCGCTGCCCCATCATCGGCGCCGACTCGCGGCAGGTCTATCGCGACCTGCCCATCGGCACGGCAGCCCCCACGGCAGCCGAACAGCGCCGCGTACCGCACCATCTGGTAGGCTTCCTGCCCTTGACGGCGACCTATACCGCAGCCGACTATGAGAGCCAGGCCCTCAGCCTGCTCGACACGCTCTTTGCCACCCATGACGTTGCCATCGTCACGGGTGGCTCTATGCTTTATGTGGATGCCCTGTGCTCGGGCATCGACAGCATCCCTACCATACGCGACGACATCCGCCGGCAACTGCTGGACGAATGGCAGCGCAACGGTCTGGACCCGCTGGTTGACGAACTGCGCCGCCGCGACCCCGTGCACGCCGCGGTCTGCGACCTGAAGAATCCGCGTCGCGTGCTCCACGCCCTCGAGGTGTGCCGGCAGAGCGGACGTCCCTTTTCCTCCTTTCTCGGCGGGCAGCACCGCGAACGCCCCTTCCACATCCTGCGCATCGGACTGGAGCGCGACCGCGAGGACCTCTTCGCCCGCATTGCCCGCCGCGTCGATCAGATGATGGCCGACGGCCTGGCCGACGAAGCCCGCCGCGCCCTGCCCTACCGCCACCTCAACGCCCTGCAGACGGTGGGCTACCGCGAACTGTTCGCCCACTTCGACGGCGAGTGGACGCTCCACGAGGCTGTCGAGAAGATAAAACGCAACACCCGCGTCTATGCCAAGAAGCAGATGACGTGGTTCAAACGCGACGCGGGCACATTCTGGTTCCACCCCGACCACGCCGACGCCATGCTGCGTCTGGCCGCCGACGTCATTGAGAACCAAACGAACATCTGACGCTTAACTTGCCGGCAGGACGCCCTCGACGGGCTGTTCCTGCCGCTTCTGTTACAAATCTTCGTGCCAACAGCAGGAAAAATGCGCCCGCGCCAAATCCACCTGCCAACTTTTATGTAAGTTTGCAAGGCCTACGGCACTATAATGGAACGGCGGCCGTCACCACACGGCCCACTTACGTCACGACACCTATTATATAGATAATATGGGCGACAAACTGAAATCTCTGCTGCGCGCCATCGGCGCAGTGTTCGCATGGATATGGCGCGGCATCCGCGGCCTTGGCCGCCGGTACCGCAACCTCTACCGCGGCCGCCGCTGGTGGACAAAGTTGATTGTATTCCTCCTGACGCTCTTCCTGCTGCTGGTGTTCTATGTCTTTGCCGTCATGGTCAACCTGTTTTGGCTCTTCGGCAAATCGCCCAGCGCCTACGACATCATGCACCCGCACAATGCCGAAGCCTCGGTGATGTACAGCGCCGACGGCAAAGTGTTGGGCAAATTCTTTGACGAGAACCGCCAGTCGGTTTCCTACAACGAGATAAGCGACGTCTTCTTTCAGGCCCTCATCTCCACCGAGGACGAGCGTTTCTATAGCCACAAAGGCATTGACATTCAGGGCCTCGGCGCCGCCATCAAAGACGCTGTCGGCGGTCATGCCCGCGGTGCCTCCACCATCTCGCAGCAGCTGGTGAAAAACATGTTCCGCATCCGCACGAACACGCAGTACGGCACGGGCCTGCTGGGCAAGGTGCCGGGCCTGAGCATCGTCATCATGAAGACCAAGGAGATGGCCATCGCCGTCCAGCTGGAACTGAGCAACGAGAAGGACAGCATCCTCACGATGTATGCCAACACTGTCGATTTCGGTTCGAACGCCTTCGGCATCAAGACGGCTGCCAAGACCTATTTCAACAAGACGCCGGCCGAACTGCGCGTCGAGGAGGCGGCGGTGCTCGTGGGCTTGCTCAAGGCCACCTCGACCTACAACCCCCGCATCAACCCCGAGAAGAGCCGCCAGCGCCGCAACGTCGTTCTGGAAAACCTCTACGCCCACCGCGACGACATGCGCGAACACTTCGGCCACGCCGCCATCGAGACCAAAGCCCAACTCGACTCGCTCAAAAACCTGCCCCTCGAGCTCAACTTCAGCGTCGAGACGGCCTACGATGGCAAAGCGCTCTACTTCCGTCAGGCCGTGGCCGACTATATAAAGGAGAACTGCCCCAACCTGGACCCCTACACCGACGGTCTGAAAATATACACCACCCTCGACAGCCGCATGCAGCAGTATGCCGAAGAGGCGGTCAGAGAGCAGATGCAGAACGTGCAGAAGAGCTTCGACCAGCACTGGCGCGGCATGGGCGACCCCTGGCGCGACGAAAAGGGCCGCCCCATCGAGGGCTTCATCGAGCGCATCGCCCGGCAGACAGACTACTACAAGCACCTCCAGAGCCGCTTCCCCAAGCAGCCCGACTCGGTAGAGCACTACATGAACACGCCCCATGAAGTGCGGCTCTTCGACTACGACGGCGGCCACACCGAGGTAATCAGTACGATGGACTCCATACGCTACATGGTGCGCTTCATGCACACGGGCTTCATCGTCATGGAGCCGCAGACGGGACAGGTCAAGGCCTACGTCGGCGACGTCGATTTCAAGACGTGGAAGTACGACAAGGTGCAGGCCATGCGCCAGCCCGGTTCCACCTTCAAACTCTTTGTCTATGCCACCGCCATGAAGCAGGGCTGGACGCCGAGCGACGCCCGCCTGCGCGACAGCTACATCCGCATGGAGGTCTATGACGCCAAGAAAGACACCACCACCATCTGGCAGCCGCACAACGCCAACGGCTACTGCACCAACGCCAACCTGCCGCTGCGCTCGGCCTTCGCGCAGAGCATCAACACCATCGCCGTCAAACTGGGACAGGAGGTGGGCATCGACAACGTCGTGGCTACCGCCCACGACATGGGCATACGCTCCGGACTGAAGAGCACGCCGTCGCTGCCGTTAGGCTCGAGCGACGTCAACCTCTTCGAACTGGTCAGCGCCTACGGTACGGTGGCCAACGACGGCGTCCACGTGGCCCCCGTACTCGTCACCAAGATCGTCAACCGCGAAGGCAAGGTGGTCTATGAGGCAAAGCCGGAAAAGACGCAGGCACTTGGCCACAAAGAAGCCTTCTATATGCAGAAGCTCCTCGAAGCCGGCGTGCGCGACGGCGGCGGCACCTCACAGACACTCGGCGCACAGCGCTACCTCGGCCGTTACAACGGCAAGATAGACTTTGGCGGCAAGACCGGCACGTCGAACAACCACTCCGACGCCTGGTTCGTCGGCGTCACGCCCAAACTCGTGGGCGGCGCCTGGGTGGGCGGCGAATACCGCAGCATCCACTTCCGCTCCGGACGTTTGGGCCAAGGCAGTCGTACGGCCCTGCCCATCTTCGGTCTGTTCATGAACAAACTGCTGGCCGATGAAGCCCTGGCCCCGCGCTATATGACGCTCTACGGTCCTGCGCCCGAAGGCATCGACCCCGCCACATGGCAGCGCACCTACTACGCACGCCCCGAGCCGGAAGACAGCACCGCCACCGAAGGCGAGCCCACCGCCGAAGAAGCCGGATCCGAGCACAACGAGGTGACCGTACCCCTTCTGCCGGACGACACGCAGCCCGAAGAATAGGCGCCCACACGCCTCCCACAGACCTTCCAAATTATTGCTGTCCGGTAAAAGCGTTGCGGGGCGGCGGATGGCTGAAGGCCATCCCAAACCCGACGAAGGCGGATTTGCTTGTAGCCCGGGGTCAGCGACCGAAGGGAGCGCCACCCCGGGTAGGCCGCCAGAGCGATCC
>JALEZQ010000020.1 GCA_022772475.1 Bacteroidales bacterium
CTTTGATATCTTTATTCATTGTATATCACAAAGATACAAAATCTTTGTGATATAGCAAAGCCCTGACTTGAGAAAGTCGGGGCCTTGCTTTAAGTATTAACAGCATATTTTGAGGGGCAATTTTGATACACCCTCTACTAAGCTGCGCTCCCGGTGCCATGTCAATGGACATGGCACGACTAACGCAGCGTCTCAACTTCTCATCCCCATAAAAATGTCCGGCATGGGACAAACTGCGGGAGTTTGTACCCATGCCGGACGGACCAATAGAACAAGTTGATGTGTATGTGTGCTTATTCAGCCTTCTCTGCGGGAGCGGGCTCTTCGGCCTTGGCGGCAGCCTTCTTGGTGCGCTTGGCAGGAGCCTTCTTTTCAGCCGGCTCATCAGCCTTAGCGGCGGCCTTCTTGGCGGGAGCCTTCTTCTCAGCCTTCGGACCGAGTTTGGCGAGCATCTGCTGGAGCTTGTCAATCTCCTTATCCTTCATAGCGAGCTCCTGGTCCTGATTCTTGATGGTGGTGAAGAGCGATTCGAGCTGTTCGTTGTCCACCTCGGCAGGATAGAGGTTGTTGACGCGGCTGATGAAGTCGCCGAGGATGTTCATATAGTTGGTGAAGGCATCGTAGGGCGAGTCGTAGATACCGCGGTAGCCGCCGTAGGAATTGGGCTTGGTACTCATGAAGCGCAGGTTGTTGGATGCCTGGAGGTAGTCCCAGTCTTGCTTGAGGCGACGGTCCTGGCAGATGCGCACGCGGTCGGCCACGCTGTAGAGTTTCTCGCAAGCTTCACGCTGCATGACGTTGCCGAGCCAGGGCGAGAGGTCGCGCTCCTCGTCCACCCACGACGTGGGGTACTCGACGATGAGGTCGCCGGACGACTTGATCTTGGCACAAATCTCCGACGGTGTGGAGAAGACGATGCCGCGCTGGCGGAGCTGTTCGGGCAGTGCCTTCATGAAGTCGAGGATGTTGGACGACAGGGGCTGGAAGATACCCAGTGCGCAGAGCTCCATGAAGATGTTGATGACCTGGTCCTCTTCGGGCAGCTGGGCAATCCAGTTGGCATAGGTGTCGGCGAAGAGGGGGTAGGAAGGCCACGAGCTGTCGTTGAAGCGGTAGCTGATGTCTTCGGAGAGGCTGTAGTCGCGGAGGAGGAGTTTGAGCTTGGGGTTGCGGCAGCAGTTGTAAACATAGTGGGGGCTCTTCCATCCGAGGACATGCTTGGCACCCTCGGCGAGCATACCCTTGAAGCCCATATCGGCCACGAGTTCGCCAATCTCATCAGAGTAGATGAGGCAGGAGTTGCGGAAGATGGTGGGCTCCTGACCGAAGAGCTGCTTTACCTTCTTGCAGAGGCGGCGCACTTCTTCGCGGAAGCAGTCGGGATTTTTGAGCGAGGAGAAACCGTGGGAATAGGGCTCGGCGAGGAATTCTACGCAGCCGGTGTTGTTGAGCTCCTGCAGGAGTTCGATGACCTGCGGGGCGTGGTTTTCGAGCTGCTCGATGGCACAGCCGGAGAGCGAGATGGCACACTTGAAATAGCTGCCATACTGCTTGGCCATGTCGATGAGGGTATTGAGGGCGGGGACGTACGAGCGTTCGGCCGTCTCGCTGATGGAGCGGGCGTTCTCGTAGTCGTCGTAGTAGTAGTGGTCGGTACCGATGTCGAAGAAACGATAGCGCTTGAGATGGATGTTCTGGTGAATCTCAAAATATAAGCAAATGGTCTTCATAGTCGTGTATGTGACAATTGTTGGTGGGTGTTAGGAAAGATGGGTAAATGAGGGTATGGCCCACGCATTAGTGTTTTTGGTAGCGGGCTAACACCTGGTCGTAGGCAGCGCGTATGCGTTCGCCCACCTTTTCCCAAGTAATCTGGTCCACTTCTTTTCGGCCCTCTTCGCGCAGGTATTCATAGAGGCCGTTGTTGGTACAGATGGAGTACATCGCGTCGGCCATGGCGTTGATGTCCCAATAGTCGGTCTTGATGCACTTGTCGAGGATTTCGGCGCATCCGCTCTGGTGGCTGATGATGGAGGGCACGCCACACTGCATGGCCTCGAGGGGCGAGATGCCGAAGGGCTCGCTGACGGAGGGCATGACATAGACGTCGCTGTCGCGGAACACTTCATACACCTGCTTGCCCTTCATGAAGCCGGGGAAGAAGAAGCGGTCGGCGATGCCGCGCTGTGCTGCCAGCTCAATCATGGCGTTGAGCATGTCGCCCGAGCCTGCCATGCAAAAGCGGATGTTGCGCGTGCGCTGGAGGACGAGGGCTGCGGCTTCGACGAAGTACTCGGGACCCTTCTGCATGGTGATACGTCCAAGGAAGGTGACAACCTTCTCGCGCTTGGCGTTGTCGGGCTTGCGCTGTGCCACAATCTCCTGAATCTCTTGTGAGAGGGGATAGACGGCATTGTGCATGGCGATGCACTTGGCGGGGTCCTGATGGTAGTGGTTGATGACGGTGCGGCGGGTCAGTTCGGACACGCACATGATGAGGTCGGCGTGGTCCATGCCGTCCTTCTCGATGCTATAGACGGTGGGGTTGACCTTGCCGCGCGAACGGTCGAAGTCGGTGGCGTGGACGTGGATAACGAGGGGCTTGCCGCTGACATTCTTGGCATGGATGCCGGCGGGATAGGTCAGCCAGTCGTGGGCATGGATGAGGTCGTACTCCTGCTGGCGGGCGATGACACCGGCGACGATGGAATAGTTGTTGATTTCGTCGAAGAGGTTGTCGGGATAGCGGCCGGAGAACTCGATACATCCCAGGTCGTTGGTCTGACGATAGTTGAAATCAGCATAGATATTATCGCGCAGGGAGAAATAGGTCTCGGGCGTCATTTTGTCGCCGAGGCGCTGCTTGACATAGTCGTAATCTACATCGCGCCAAACGATAGGGGTTTCGCTCAAGCCTATGATATTCATAAAACTCTTGTCCTCGTCGCCCCACGGTTTGGGAATGCAGAACGTGATGTGCATGTCTGGCTGCTTGGCCAATCCGGCTGTGATGCCATAACTGGCCGTTCCGAGTCCGCCCAAGATATGAGGGGGGAACTCCCATCCGAACATTAGAACTTTCATACGTATTAGAGATTTAGTTGTTTCGCTCTTAGTGAGGTCTCCTCGCCCTGTCGGGCTTTGCCGGGGCGGGAATCCTGTTTACTGTCATTCTTCGGCCTCGGCAGCCTCTTCGGCAGCGCGCTGCTTTTCGATGAGGCGTATAGCGCGGAGGATGCCGCTGACGTTCATTGCAAACGAGATGGCACCACGTCCGTGGAAGGGCGGGTTGCCGTCGAAGAGTTCGGGGATGGTGCCCACGCAGTGGTAGTAGAGTTCTTCCTCGAAGCCGATGAGGCGGCGCTCGATGTAGTTGACGCCGCTCATCTTATAGACGCGGAGGTAGGCTTCGAGATAGAAGCCCATGAGCCAGGGCCATGCGGTGCCCTGATGGTAGGCCTGGTCGCGGTTTTCCTGACGGCCCACATACATGGGGGTGTAGCCGCCGCTCTTGGGCGAGAGGGAGCGGATGCCCTTGGTGGTGACGAGCTCTTTGGTGCAGATGTCGAGGACGCCCTTGCGTTCGCGCACGTTGAGCGGTGAGTAGTCGAGGGCGATGGCGAAGAGCTGGTTGGGGCGCACGCTCCAGTCCATCATCTTGCCATCGACATAGTCGAGCAGGTAGCCGTATTCGTTGAGGAAGGTCTCGCGGAAGACCACGGCCATCTTGTCGGCCTGGTCGGCGAAGCGCTGGGCCACCATATTGTTGTCGCCCTGCGAGCGGTCGCGGAGAACTTGCTCGTAGAACTTCATGGCGTTATACCACAGGGCATTGAACTCAACGATATAGCCCGAGCGCGGCACGATGGGGCGGCCGCCGGCAAGGGAGTTCATCCACGTCACGGCCTGGTCGCGGCCGTTGCTGTAGAGCAGGCCGTTGTCGTGCAGGAAGAGGTTGGGGTGATGGCCGGCATAGAGGAAGTCCATGATTTCGGCCAGCAGGCTGCCGTACTTCTCGTCGAAGCGGGCTACGCCGACGTTCTTGCAGTACTGCTGCAAGCACCATGTGGCCCAAAGCAGGGTATCGGGCTGCTCCATCTCGTAGATGGGCACGCTGACGGGCTTCTTCTCGATAAATTCGCGGATGGCGACGGCGGCGGCGTCCATGTATTTCTCAAACTGCTCCACCTCGCCGATAGACAGGGTGAGGCCGGGCATGGCGATGAACGTGTCGCGGGCACGGCATTTGAACCAGGGGTAGCCGGCCAGAATGTAGTGTTGCCCGTCCTTGCGCATGTTAAACTGGTGGGCGGCATTGACCAGACAGCGGTAGAAGCTGCTGCGACTGTCGAGGATGTCCTTCTCCTTCTCCATCAGGCGGTCGAGCTGCGTGGGTGCCAGTTCATCTACAGAAGCGGAGAAGAGGACGGACTGGCCTTTCTTGATAGGCATTTCAAAGTAGCCGGGCGAGAGCAGGTCTTCGGTGGCTTCGTAGCCGCGCTCGCGCTCTTTCGGGTAGTCGAGGCCGCGGTACCAGTCGGGACCGTAGCAGAACTGGTTCTTGACATTGGTCTGCATGTACAGGTTGGGGTAACCGGGATAGAGGCACATGCGGACGCCATTGCGTACCTCGTCGTAACTACAGTCGGCCACGGGATTCTCGTGGGTCCACTGGCGGACGCTGCGGAAAGCCAGGAAGGGGCGCAGGCGGAGCGTCGTGGCGGAGTGGGCGTCGAGCAGGGTGTAGCGCACGAGGAAGCGATACTCTTCGGTGCAGAAGGCAATCTCCTTCTTGAGCATCACGCCGCCGATACGGTAGATCCACGTGGGCACTTTCTCCCACTGGAAACTGACGATATACTTGTGGCCCTTCGGACTATAGTTCTCACCTTGGTATTTGTGCAGACCGAGGTTAAACTCGGCACCGTGCTGGATGATGGTCTCGTCGAGGGAGGAGAGAAGCACGTGGTTCTCGTCGTCCAGCTCGGGCACAGGGATTACCATCAAACCGTGATACTTACGGATGTTGCACCCAACCAAAGTAGTGTTACAATAAGCGCCGGACCGATTGGTGATGAGCAGTTCCTTGAAGAGGGAGTCCTGCAGGTTGGTCATCTGCGCTTTGTCAAATTTTAGGTAGCACATAGGTCAAGATTATAAGGTTTTCTGAATTTTTTCATAGTGAAGCGTAGGCTTGTCTGCCCGCACGACGTAGTGTACGGAGAGAATATACGCTCCCCAAAATTAGGAAATAATTGGATAACCCGCAAATTATCCTTAAAAAATTCATGCGGAGGGAAGAAAATCCTTTCTTTCGCCGCGTTTCCATTGGCCAAAGGGCATGGTCCGTCGCGGGGAAAAAGATGGTCAGCCGTTGGTCGATATGCGCTGCAGGCCTTCCTCGTCGAGGATGACGATGTCCTTGCCGTGGATGGCGACGAGGCCTTCGGCGGCGAAGTTGGACAGTGTGCGGATGGCGTTTGAGGTGGTCATGTTGGAGAGCGAGGCCAGGTCTTCACGCGTCAGGTGGATGGACAGGCTGTGGTTGCGCACGCTGAGCCCATAGACGTCCTTGAGGTAGAGCAGCGATTCGGCCAGGCGGCCGCGGACGTGCTTTTGCGTCAGGCTGACGGTGCGGCGGTCGGAGACGCCCAGGTCGGTGGCCAGTTCGGCGATAAAGAACTGGCAGAGGGCGTTGTTGACGCGCATGATGTCATAGACGCGGTCCATGGGCAGGAAGGCGATGAGCGAGGGTTCGAAGGCGGCGGCGGCGGTGACGTAAGGTTCGCGGGCCATGGATGCCCGATAGCCGAAGTACTGCACGGGGCGCAGCACGCGGACAATCTGGCTACGCCCCCCTACCCCATCGCGGAATATCTTCACCTTGCCGTCGATGACGGCCATCAGGTGGTCGGGGCGCTCGCCCTCGCGATAGATGCTCTCGTTCTTTTTGTAGGCGCGCAGCGTCAGGCTGTCCAGCACGAGGGTCTGCTGGTCGGCGGTGAGGATGGACCACAGATGCTGGAGACGCGGTGCCACATGGGCTACGGAGGGGATGTGGAGGGTGTTCATGGCGGTTGTTTGTTGCAAAGGTGCGGGCGCTGCGGTGGAGCCGGCCTTGGCCGATGCAAAGATACAGATGCGAAGTTGACCATGCAAAGTTAGCGTTTTTGCCTTATCGGCCGGCCTCTGAGGCCAACAATCTGCCGCCCGTTGCGCCGGAAAGGTGGCAGCGGGCGGCAGACACAACGAGGCCGAGGGTGTGTCAAAATGCAAATTTTGACGCACACGCGAAGGTGCGTCAGAATGGTTAAGATGCAAGGCGCTGAGGATGAGGGCGCCGGGAGTGTACTGAAGTACATGACCAAGCCCGAAGACGATAGCAACGCAGCAGAT
>JALEZQ010000033.1 GCA_022772475.1 Bacteroidales bacterium
TGGATCGCTCTGGCGGCCTACCCGGGGTGGCGCTCCCTTCGGTCGCTGACCCCGGGCTACAAGCAAATCCGCCTTCGTCGGGTTTGGGATGGCCTTCAGCCATCCGCCGCCCCGCAACGCTTTTACCGGACAGCAATAATATAAAACCGCAGAGGATGTAAAGAAAGTATTACCATCGGAAGAAGATTTGCGACGTGTGATGGATAATGATTTTGAAAAATAGTCTGCGGCGCAGACATTTTCAACGATACAATGGATACTGTGCCTCCCAACGCCGGCATCCACACATTATCGCTCCCTTTTCTCCCGCATAAGCCGCGGCAAGAGTTAAAAATCCTAATAACTTTTGCTGCGGCTTTGCGTATATTAAATAAGTGTGTACATTTGACCCGAGAACCACAGACACACCCTCTTCTCAACACCCCCTCCCCTGCAGGCCGTGCATCGGGAATGAGAGCCTGCGCACCAACGGCAACCACAGGTTGCAGGAGAAACACTATCCCAAAGAAATCCTCTACATCTATAATATCAACCTAATTTATCAACCTAAACCCTATCACAACATGAAGAAGTTACGCTACTACTTCTCGCTGCTCCTGGCCCTCATCGGCATAGGCGCAGCCAACGCTCAGTGGGAAGAGGGCGCGATGGTCGAAGACATCGCCGCCGTCGCCGCCGCTGAGACGCCTGTGGTGCTCAAGTCGTCCAACTTGTGCGGCCACAACCCCGGCAAGTACGTCACGCCGAAGGGCTTTGTCGAGGCCGTCAGTGAGTCGGCTCTCTACAAGATCGTCGCCACGGGCGAAGAGTTTGAAGGTCAGCCCACCTACCGCCTGGTCAACGTAGAGAACGGCATGTTCCTGCGCGCCGAGCAGTATGGCGCGGACGAGGACACCTCGGGCGGCGTCGTGGGCTCGAGCTTTATGCACACCTACACCGCCGACGTCACCAACGCCTTCACCTTCACTGCACAGCACCCCATCGCCGGCAGCGACGACCCCCGTACCAAATCGTCCATCGAGGACCTCGAGGGCTGGATCTTCTGCGAGACCACCGAGCAGCCCGACGGCAAGGGCTACGGCTACTTCGGCACCTACGGCTCGGGCTTCATGAGCATCTACACCGACACCAACGTATGGCAGGTGTATGAAGCCAACAAACTCAGCGGTGCTGACGCCCTCAGCGCATGGCTCAACGCCAACCTGCCCAACGGTCTGAGCAAGTTCCAGGCCGGCACGAACCCCGGTTCGGTGCCCCAGAACCTCTACGACGCCCTGAACACGGCCTACCAAGCCGCCCTCACTCTGGCCAACACCCCCGACGCCACCGTTGAGGCTTGCCAGGCAGCACAGGCCGAACTCGAAAAGGCGCTGGCCGCTGCAGAAGAGGGCATCGTCTCGATTGTTGACGGCAAGTACTACTACATCATCAACATGCGCTCCAACAGCGGTCTGACCAGCGATGGTACCTACGTCTATGCCGTGGCCAACTATGCTATGCCCACCTCCGAGACGGCTACCGTCACCGACGCCAACTTCTTCTGGAAGGCTGAGAAGGTGGACGACGGCATTGCCCTGAAGAACTATGCCGTAGGCCTCTACGCTCCCGAGCCCGCCGGCGACAATGGCCGCAACTCCGCCTTGGCTGCTGCCGAACCTCTTGGCTTCAGCATTGAGTATAACACCACCAACGAACGTGGACCGGGCCTCTTCAATATCAAGGGCAAAAATAACTACGCCCATATCTCCGGTGCCTATGGTTGGGTACGCTGGAACAGCATCAACGGCGACGGCAACCTCTACGCCTTCTACGAAGTGGATGCCGCCACGATGGAAAAACTGGCTGCCGAAGTGAAGCAGAACCAGCTCAACGAGCAGCTCGCCGCTCTCTACGACGAGGCTTACGCCGCATGGGGCAAAGGCCGCGCCTTCACCTCGAACGCTTCGGCCGACGGCCTCTTCGACGACCCCGGCCTCGTTACCGACGGCGCTGCCCTCAGCACCAACGCTCCCGAAACGGGCGAGCACAGCGATGCCAGCCCCACGCAGGGTGACGTAGAAAACCTCGCCGATGGCGACTTTACCACCTTCTTCCACAGCCGCTGGAAGAGCGCTACCGAGCCCGCCGACCCCGACACCTGGCACTACGTGCAGGCCGACCTGGGCGATGCTTACCAGACGCTGGCTATCAAGTACGCCAAGCGCCACAACAACCAGACGACCTACAACCCCACCAAGGGTCTGGTATATGCTGCTGATGACCCCGAAGGCGAATGGACGCTCTGCGGCGCCATCGAGTTCAGCTATCCCTACTCGGCCAATGTCAATGCCACCGAGACGGCCAACTTCGTCGGCATCACGGGCTTCCAGCTGGATGCTCCTCACCGCTACGTCCGTATCGCCGTGACCGAACGCCAGAACAATGGCGGCGGCTTCCTGAACGGACAGCCCTTCTTCTACCTCTCTGAGCTCCACTTCTACGAGGCACAGCTCGACAAGGCCAACTCGCCCTTCTTCGCCGTGAGCGAGGCTACCCGCAACGCCTTCAAGGCCGCTCTCGACGCTGCCAAGGCTGCACAGGGTGCCGCCACCGAAGAGATCATCAACAACCTGCGCGCTGCCTACGATGCCTTCATCGCCGAGTTCCCCGACGCCTCTGTCATCGAAACGGCCATCGCCAACGCCAAGACGGCCATCGAAGGCGTGCCCGTGGGCACCGAGATGGGCTACTATCCTCAGGAGGCCCTCGACCAGGTGAACAACACCATCGCACAGGTGGAAGCCTCCCTCAAGCCTGTCATGACGCTCGACGAAATTCAGGCCGGCGTCAAGACCGTTGAAGATGCCGTCGTAGCCTTCCGCGCCAGCCTCATCATGCCTGAGGTAGGCAAGACCTACATCATGCGCGGCATCACGCAGGATTCGGGCAACGCACGCGCCCTCAACGCCATCATCTACAGCCTCGGCAACGGCAGCGACGCCCTCCGCTCGAAGGCTCAGACGGGTGAAGGCGAGGACAAGACGGACCCCGTCAGCCCCTCCGAGAACCTGGGTTATGTATGGCTCGTTACCAAGGTTGAGAATGGCAAGATCGCTCTCCGTAACCTCAACACGGGCTACTGGATTGGCGAACAGCCCAACCTCAACGGCAACATCATGAACGTGGCCGAAGAAACGCTCCTGCCTCTGCAGAGCGCCAAGGTGGGCGGCGGCTTCAACCTCGTCGTAGGTGACGGCCTCTACATGAACTTTGCCGGTCAGCGCGAAGTGATGGTAGCTTGGAGCAGCGCCTCGGGTGCTGACAACAGCGCCTTCCGCTTCGAAGAGTTTGACCCCACCACCTTCAACGGCACCACCCAGTGGACCGTCACGGGCAACTACTTCCGCGTCGTTACCCTGCCCTTCGAAATCTTCTGCCCCTCGGCCGACGAAGGTACTGCCTACAGCGTACTGGGCCAGAAGGAGAATGAAGACGGCAGCTACAACATCGAACTGAAGGCTATCAGCGACGACGAGACCATCCCCGCCGGTATGCCGTTCATCTTCCAGCCCACGACGGAGAACGCCACGGGCAGCCAGATCATCACCTGCCTCTTCCCTGACGACAACATCGACATCCTCAACATCCCCTACGCCGCTGAGGCCAAGAACCAGTATGTAGGCGACACCGAGGACGACGCTCACCTGGCCATCGCCGGTACGCTCAACGGCCTCATCCTGCCCGAGGGCAGCAAGGGTATGGGCGTCCTGCGCGGCGGCACGATGTACCCCGTTGACGCAACGTCCACCGAGGCCTTCCGCACCGTGGCCGGCAACAGTGGCTACATCTTCGGCGTTCCCACCGAGGAGACCGGCGACGCCAGCATCCGCATGACCCTGCCGCTCACCACGGGTATCGGCACCATCACCATCAACGGCCAGAAGGTTGCCCAGGGTGCTTACACCATCAGCGGTGTCCGCGTCAATGCTGAGAAGAACCTCCCCGCCGGCGTTTATATCATCAACGGCAAGAAGGTGATCCGCTAAGCCGACTGGCTTTCCCCTCACCGGCTGCCGCCCTCTGCCCCACACGCGGGGCGGCAGACCGCGTCCATACACAGGCTGTGCCGCAGGGTCTTCACCCTACGGCACAGCCATTTTTTGTGGGTATGTGCTGCCGGAGCAGCCCGTGTGTTCAGAGTTTGATCTTCACGCCGGCATTGAAGCGGACGCCGTAGTGCTCGCTCTGCATCGTGCGCGACGAGATGCCCTGGTAGTAGCGCAGGGGCTGGTTGAGCAGGTTGACGGCTTCGGCATAGATGGTGGTCTTGAACTGACGGCCGAAGGTGTAGCTGACATTGAGGTCGAGGTAGTTGACCTTGTCGTAGTAGCGGTCGTAGAAGGCTTCCGAGCCCACCTCGTCGATGAAGGCCGATGCGAAGTTGTAGCTCAGACGGGCGTTGAGGCCCCATTTCTCGAAGAAGAGCGAGGCGTTGGCCGTATGTTCGGGCGAGCCCGGCATGCGCAGGCCCTTCTCGTTTTCACGGCCTTCGACGTTGAAGTTTCTTACGCGCGAGTAGGTATAGGTATAGTTGGCGTAGAGGCCGAGGCAGCGCAGTGTGGGTGCGATGAAGCCGAAGTCGCGCTGGAGGGCCAGTTCGACGCCCAGCAGGTCAGCGTTACCCGAATTTCGCGGTTGGACGAATTTGGTATAGACGTTGTCGTTCCAGGTGTAGTTGCGCAGCGTCTGGTCAACGATGATGTCGTTGATGCGCTTGTAGAACACGCCGCCGCTCACCAGACCGATGCTCTTGAAGTAGTATTCGGCATTGAGGTCGAAGTTGTAGCTGATGGTGGGCTTGAGGGCGGGGTTGCCGAGCGATATTTCGTTGTCGTTGCGGTCGATGCTGATGTTGGGGGCGAGGGACGAGTATTTGGGTCGAGCGATGGTGTTGGTGAACGAACCGCGTACTTTGAGGTCGGCAATGGGCTCCCATTTGAGCAGCACAGAGGGCAGGATGTTGAGATAGTTGTCGCTCTGGTAGGGCGTGCGCGAGGTGCGGTCTTCGACGGCATCATACTGGCTGCCGCGATAGCGCACGTGTGTGTTTTCCAAGCGTACGCCGGCTGTAGCCTCGAGGTTGTTACCCAGTTGCTGGTCGAGGCGCAGGTAGCCTGCCGTTACCACTTCTGCTGCTTTGTAGTTGGTAGCCAGTTCCTCAGCCACCTGTTCTTTTTCAAAGAGGTCGGGATTATTGAGGTCCAGTTGGCCCACATATTCCTTGCTGACGAACGAGCCCACGCGGTAGTCGTTGTCGGGCATGAAGTTGGAGCGTGTCTGGTCAACGGCGGCAGCCAGCGATGCGGCGTCGAAGGCGTCCTTGTCAAGAGGTGTATATTCGTAGAAGTCGATGATTTTCTCCTTCGTCTTGCGTACCACCTTGGCGCCAAACTTCAGGTGGCTGGCATAGGTACCCGACGACAGGGGCAGACTGAAGTCGATTTTAGCCTTGAGGTCGCGCTCCATGATGTCTTCCTGCTGTTCGGTGACTTCTTTGAGCGAGAAGTCGTCGTTGAGGGTCATGGTCGAGCCTTCCTTGGGCAGGGCCAGCGGCCAGCGTTCGTTAGAGAGGTCGAGGTCGAATTTCTGCTTCTTGAGTTGATAGTCGATATAGCGCTCGTTGGGGCGGTATTCCGAAGCCTGTGCGTAGTTGAGGCTCCAGTCCATGCTCAGCGTGCCGAAGAGGTGCTCGCCGCCGAGGGTGTAGTCCATGGTGCGCTGACGCTCCAGACGTGCGTTGTGGTTGTCGGGCGTGCCCGCCTTGGTCTGCACGCGCACTGTGGCCTTACCGTTTTCGACGCAGTCGTCGCCGTCCATGTTGAAGTCTTTGAGCGTCACGCGGTAGCGGTTTTCCCAGTCGTTGCGGTTGTTGAAGATGCCCTTGAAGGTCAGGATGTGGTTGCGGTTGAAGCGGTAGTCGAGGGCTGCCGAGTAGCTTTGGCGCTCGCGGGTAACGAAGTACTGGCGAATCTGGTAGTCGGTGACGGTGACGTTGCCCGTGTTCACGTCGCGGTCCCAGACAAACTCCACGTCGTCGCTGCCCGAGGGGGTGCGCTGGTAGGACGCAGCAATCATGACGCCCAGGCGGTCGTTGAAGAAGCGCTCACCGTAGGTCAGACCCAGGTTGAGGTTGAGTTTTTCGCTCACGCGGTTCCATCCGCTACCGGCGGTGGCGGTGAAGAAACGCTTGTAGGGCGAGTTTTTGGTCACCAGGTTGATGCTGCCGCCGATGGCGTCGGCATCCATATCGGGGGTGACCACCTTGCTCACCTCGACCATCTGAATCATGTCGGCCGGGATGAGGTCGAGCTGTACGTTACGTGTATCGCCTTCGGCCGAGGGAATGCGGTTGCCGTTGATGGTGACGCTGCTCAGGTCGGCCGAGGTGCCGCGCACCTGTCCGAAGCGCGCCTCGCCCTGGTCATACTGCACGTTGATACCCGGAATACGCTTGAGGGCGTCGCCAATGTTGGAGTCGGGAAATTTGCCCACCTGGTCGGCGCTGACCACGTTGGACAGGTTCAGGTTGTTCTTCTGTGTGTTGATGGCACGGGCCTGCCCGGTGAAGCTGCCGCGTACCTCAACCTCCGACAGCGTCGTGGTGGTGCGCAGTACCAGTTGTACCTCTGCCGTCTGGCCAGCCTTGACAGTGACCGTTGCCTCGGCAGGCGCATAGCCCACATACTGCACCTTCAGTTTGTAGGTGCCGGGCAGAATGTTGGTCAGACGGAAGCGGCCATCGGCATCGCTCACGGCCTTGAGTTTCTGCTTGTCGATAGTCACCAAGGCGCCCGAGAGCGACAGACCGTCGGCATCGCATATCACGCCCGTCACCGTGCCGTAGCGGGCGGCTATGGGCGTCTTGGGGTCGGCACCCTCGTCGGCACCCTCATTGGCGACATACAACGGGTGTATAGAAGACACACCTGCCTTGTGTGCAGAAGAAGAAGGGGTTTCGGCATTGGCCACTCCGAGTGAGCCCCAAGCCATCAGGACGGCCATTACCGTCAGCGTTGTTTTCTTCATAAGTCGTGCTTAAAAAAAGTAAAAACTTTGATGGCGCAAAAGTAGGCAGACCCTGTTACAGCCTGCCTGCATCATGGTTACAATAGTGTAAAGCCCCCAACTGCGCCAGCGGTCTTCACACAATCTTAAAGCAAGTGTAACCTGCCGACAATAGTTATTTCCCACCTTTGCCACGCGAAAAGCCAAGGACGGTATATACACTATATATAATACATACATTGTACACCAAAAACAGTAACACACGATGAAAACAACCTTACGCACCGCTCTTCTCACCCTCCTGCTCTGCGCCACCTCTGTCCTTTCTGCCCAAAACGCCTCACGCTGGGCGCAGCTCGAAGGACCCCTGACCTTCTACATTGCCAACGATCTGGGGCGCAACGGCTACTACGACCAGCGCCCCGTGGCCGAACTGATGGGCCAAATGGCCGAAACCGTAGGGCCCGAATGCGTCTTTGCCGCCGGCGACGTGCACCACTTCGACGGCGTGGCCTCTACCGCCGATCCCCTGTGGATGACCAACTACGAAACCATCTACGCCCATCCCGAACTGATGATCAACTGGCACCCCATCCTGGGCAACCACGAATATCGCGGTTCGACGCAGGCCGTGCTCGACTACAGCCACGTGTCGCGCCGCTGGCAGATGCCTGCCCGCTACTACACCCGCTCCTTCACCAAGAAGAGCACCAGCATACGCTTCATCCTGCTGGACACCACACCCCTCATCACGCGCTACCGCGAAGACAGCGACACCTATCCCGATGCCGTCAAGCAGGACGTTGACCGCCAGTTGGCATGGCTCGACAGCACCCTCACGGCAGCCCGCGAGCAGTGGGTGGTGGTCATCGGCCACCATCCCGTCTATGCCATCACGGGCAAGGACGACAGCGAGCGCACCGACCTGCAGAAGTGTCTGGGCCCCATCCTGCGCCGCCACCATGTAGATATGTACGTGGCCGGACACATCCACAACTTCCAGCACCACCGCGCCAAAGGTTCGGACACGGACTATGTGGTCAACAGCTCGGCCTCGCTGGCGCGCCCCATCGACAGCAAACCCTCGGCCACGCCCAACGACGGCCTGCGCTTCGCCAACGGCACGGAAGGCTTCAGCGTGGTGACGGCCGACAGCAAGCAGCTGCGCCTCAGCTTCATCGACAAGAAGGGCAACATCATCTATACTATCAGCCGCACGAAGAAATAAACATACAAGCGTAGGTTCGTCAGAAGGCACATTCTGACAAACCTACGCACAACGAAAAAAAAGTTGCAGCGCATGGTCGTCATGCGCTGCAACTTGGTCTGTGGCGGAAAGAGAGGGATTCGAACCCCCGGAACAGTTACCCGTTCACCGCATTTCGAGTGCGGCCCGTTCGACCACTCCGGCATCTTTCCGTGATTTCGCGTGCAAAGTTACGCTTTTCTTTTTTATGTGCAAGGGACTGAGGGCTTTTTTTCTGATTAATGGAGAAAACAAAATCTTTTTCGTAACTTTGCCTGTTGTCCTGCCGCCCCCTATTACTCGGGGAAAAGTGCGCGCGGGACGGACTGCAAACAAATTATCACATTAAAATAGAAACATTATGGCACACAAAGCATTGCTCGTCATTCTGGACGGATGGGGCATCGGCGCGCACGGCAAGGGCGACGTCATCTTCCAGACCCCCACACCCTTCATCGACCAACTCACGGCCTCCAACCCCCATTCCCAACTGCTGGCCTGCGGCGAAAACGTGGGTCTGCCCGACGGACAGATGGGCAACTCGGAGGTGGGACACCTCAATATCGGTGCCGGACGCATCGTCTATCAGGACCTGGTGAAAATCAACCGCGCCTGTGCCGACGGCAGCATCCTCAAAAATCCTGAAATCGTCAGCGCCTACGAATATGCCAAGAGTCAGGGCAAAGGCCTCCACCTCATGGGTCTGACCAGCGACGGCGGCGTACACTCCTCGCTGGACCACCTGTTCAAACTCATCGACATCGCCGACGAATATGGCATCGGCAGCCGCACCTTCGTTCACTGCTTCATGGACGGCCGCGATACGGACCCCAAGAGCGGTAAGGGCTTCATCGAACGCCTGACGGCACACTGCCAAAAGAGCGGCGCCTCCGTGGCCAGCATCATCGGCCGCTTCTACGCCATGGACCGCGACAAGCGCTGGAACCGCGTCAAGGTGGCCTACGACCAGCTCATCGAGGGCAAGGGTCGCGCCTGCACGGATATGGTGGAGGGCGTACAGAGCTGCTACGACAGCGACAGCGAGGACCACAAGAACACGGACGAATTCATGGAACCGCTGGTCAACGCCAACGTGGACGGCACCATCAAGGAGGGCGACGTGGTCATCTTCTTCAACTACCGCAACGACCGCGCCAAAGAACTCACCGTCGTGCTCACCCAGCAGGACATGCCGGAAGAGGGCATGCACACCATCCCCGGCCTGCAGTACTACTGCATGACGCCCTACGATGCCTCGTTCAAGGGCGTCCACATCCTCTTCCCCAAAGAGAATGTCAACAATACGCTGGGCGAATATCTCGCCGCCAAGGGCCTCAAGCAGTTGCACACGGCCGAGACGGAGAAGTATGCCCACGTGACGTTCTTCTTCAACGGCGGCCGCGAGACGCCTTTCGATGGGGAAGACCGCATCCTGGTGCCCTCGCCCAAAGTGGCTACCTACGACCTGAAACCGGAGATGTCGGCCTATGAGGTGAAGGACAAACTGGTAGAGGCGCTCAAGAGCCAGACGTACGACTTCATCGTGGTCAACTTTGCCAACGGCGATATGGTGGGCCACACGGGCGTCTATGAGGCCATCGAGAAGGCGGTCAAGGCCGTTGACGACTGCGTGGCCGACGTCATCACCACGGCTTCGGCGGCAGGCTACGAGAGCATCATCATCGCCGACCACGGCAATGCCGACAACGCTATCAACGCTGACGGCACGCCCAACACGGCCCACTCGCTCAACCCCGTGCCCTTCATCTACGTTACGGAAAACAAGGCCGCCAAGGTGGCCGACGGCGTACTGGCCGACGTGGCTCCGTCCATCCTCCACATCCTGGGTCTGCCCCAGCCCGAGGAGATGACGGGAAAGAACCTCATCACCGACTGAGCCGTGCTGCCCCACGGCAGCCCGCTCTTCGCCGACATGCGATAACGCGAAACAATGCCGCCCTCCGTCTGCCTCAAGCAGCGCGGAGGGCGGCATTGGCTTATGCTATGCCCATCTCTATTGATGGTCGGGAAATTTTGGTCAAGCGGCGCGGGGCGGTCGGCGCTCATCCTATCCCGCGCCTCCCGTCCCTTCCCATCCCTCTCGAGCGCCTTTTTTGTTTAGCCCCCTCTCGGGACTTTCAGGGCCGTTCGGCTTACCTGCCGTTCCCTGATTTAATGCGAAGAACTAACCCAACTTCAACGCTCATCAACCGTTATTATTTTACATGTCATGCAGTTGCGTTTTGAAAAATTTCGCGTGGGTACTACAGATTTTTCAGAGAGGGGGGCGGATTGGAGGATTGAATGTGATAGCGCCTGAAGGGCATC
>JALEZQ010000043.1 GCA_022772475.1 Bacteroidales bacterium
TCGCTGGCCCTGGGCTACAGGCTCTCCCTCCTGCGGAGGTCGAGGGATGGCCTTCAGCCATCCTCAACGCCGCCTATGGGGCTTATACTATGGAAACAATCTGCGGCACAACACATTGTGACTGTTTACCGGACAGCAATACTTCCAAATACCTTCCAAGCCCCGGCACAGGACGAAAATCCCGCGCCGGGGCTTGGTCCATTCCGGGGAAATGGCTACATTTGCCACAGATACACATTAGAACGCACGCCGCAACGGCCCGCCACATGTAGGGGAGCGCCGGAAGAGAAGACAGCGTGCACATTGTCCAACCACCTTAAAACACCAGCGCCTATAGACCGAGACATTACTCATTGAACCAAAACACCACGAAGTAATGAGTAAATGGCACCACCTCACCGACGACATGTTGGTGGCGGCTTATCAGGACGGATGCGACGACGCGTTCGACGAACTGCTGTACCGTTATAAGGACAAGTTGTTTTCCTACATATTCTATACCGTGCGCAACAAAAACCTTGCCGAAGACCTGTTTCAGGAAGTGTTCTGCAAGGTCATCACCACCCTGCGCGACAAACGCTATACCGCCAAAGACCGTTTCTACCCCTGGCTGCTGACCATCACCCACAATATGATTATGGACCAGTTTGAGCGCGAGGCCCAGATGACCGTCATCTCAAACGACGCCGTAGATATCGACCTCTTCGGCGGCACGGAAGACTGCGGCACGGCCGCCGACCGCGAGCACGAGGCGGCGGAAAGGCTCGACGACATCTGCCGGCTCATCGACTGTCTGTCGGAGGAGCAACGCCAGATTCTGCGCTGGCGCATCTTCGAGAACATCCCCTTCAAAGAGATTGCCGAGCGCGAGCACATCAGCATTAACACGGCGCTGGGCCGCATGCGCTACGCCCTGCTCAACATGCGCCGTCTGGCCGTGGAGCGCGACCTGCAGCCCTACGTGTGCTGAAACGAAAGGACAGGACGCCACTCACCAAACGGCATGAGGATGAATCAGTGTAATTGGCAGACGATATTTGGACACACCCTCGCCGCCCCGCAAAACTTTTACCGGGCAGCGACGCTCAAAAATATGAGCCCAAATCGAAGCAACTTATTCTTTTATCACCACTAAAATAAATTCCTTCGCTGGCAAAATAAAATGGCACACGCGGCGTTAGTATAGATAGGACGGAGGCACACCGTCTCCACACATTCCACCATCTAACAGCCACTGCCTATGCCCCATTCTACCCCTTCTCCTCTGTCTCCAAGCAAGAAAACACTGGCTCTGCTGCGGCTCTACGCCCGTCTGCAACCATGCACCGGCGACAGCCGTCCGCACAGCGCCACTGCCGACCCGCTGCTCATGGCCATCGGCATGACCGCCCACCGCGTAGAGGCATAGCGTCCCCTCACCACAACCGCCGGCCGCGATGGCCACAAACGCAAAAGAACTACTGATGTCCGGTAAACAGTCACAATGGGCTACATCATAAGTTGTTTCAGCACGACAAGCCCATCCGCCGTACCGCAGAGCGTTTACCGGCCGGCAATGTTATAAAAACTACACTCCCGCCGTCTGACCCTCATGGCCAGACGGCGGGAGTGTGTGCGTTGAGCAAAACAGACGATTATTCTGCGTTTCGGCCGTTTTGTAGATAAATCGTCTGTCTGCTTGTGCGGTCAGACTTCCGCAAGCAGGGCGCGGAGCAGGCGGTCGTTGTCGTGATGGTTGCGGATGGCGATGCGCACATAGTTGCGTCCGTCGAAGGCGCGCTTGCCGCTACAGTCTTTCAGCAGGATGTTGTGGCGCTTGAGCATCGTGGCCACCAGTCCGTGCGAGGTAAAGGGCGGCAGCACCTCGCAGAGGAAATAGTTGGCCTGCGTGGGGATGAGGCGCAGGTACGGCACCAGAGCCAGCGCGGCAGCAAAGCGGCGGCGCTCGACAAGGAACTTCTCGCAGGCTATGCGGTAGTCGGCCTCGTACTTATTGAAAATCTGCATGTAAAACTCGGCGAAGGAGTTGATATTCCATATCGCCACGTCCTTCTTGGCCTTCGCGATGAGGTCGGTGTCGGCCGAGGCCATGATGCCCAGGCGCAGGCCGGGCACGCCGTAACTCTTGCTGATGCTCTTCATGACCACCATCGTGGGATAGGCTTCGAGCAGGTCGTTGCGCAGCAGGGTGTTCTCGGCGTAGCCGTCGCTGAAATCGACGAACGATTCGTCCACGATGAGGCGCACACCGCGCTCGGCGCACCACTGCGCCAGACGGCAGACGTCGGAGAGGGGGATGAAGTTGCCCGAGGGGTTGTCGGGGTTGACGATGAGGAGCGTATCGACGGGATGCTCGGCGAAGAAGGCCATGAGGTCGTCGGCCGTATAGGCGAAGTCGGCCCCGTGCGGGCGGAACACCTCGACGCTGTCCGGCTGGCGGCGGTTGGGATACTCCTCAAACGTCGGACAGGTGACGCCCAGACGCCCCGTGGTGTGCTCCATGATGCTCTTGATGAGTTCGGCGGCACCATTGCCGGGCACGACATATTCCTGACGTATGCCCCAGCACTTACCCGCCAGCAGGGCGTTGACGTACATGCCCGAGGGGTATTCGGTGAGGAGCGTATCGAAGTTGGCACGCATCTCGTCGCGCATCCGTTCGGAGGGGAAGTAGGGGTTGACCAGGTAGCAGTAGTCGAGCATATCCGGGAAGCGCCAGTAGCCGCCGTAGCGGCGCATGTACAGGCGCAGCTGCTCGTCGTCCTCGGCAAAGAGGGTGGTGGCGATGTCGAGGTCCTGGATGTCGTCTATCTCGTACCACTTCTCGGTGGTGATGGGCAGGGCCTTGAGTTCGCTCTTGTCCAAGAAGGTGATGACGCGCAACACTTGCTCGTAGTACTCGTTGTTGCCCAGGGCCTTGCTGTAGGCTTCGAGGAAGGGAACATATTTATGGCGGGCAAACTCGCGGGAGAACTTGTAGATGTTGACCGTCTTGTAGTAGCGGTGGGTCTCCTGATAGTTGAAGGCCTTCTTCGGCACAAAGTTGACAATGTTGTTGTCGTCATCAATGCACACCATGGTGCCGTCCATCCACGTCTGATACTTGGCCACGAGGGCCAGGTTGGGACAAGGGTTGGAGAGGATGAGGTCGAACATGGCCGCGTCGAAGATGAGGTCGCTCTCGATGAGCAGCGTGTCGTCTTCCTGCAGTTGTTCCTTGGCCAGCGCGAGCGAGTAGATATTGTTCGTCTTGTCATAGACGGGGTTGTTGACATACTCGATGTGGAGCCTGTCGTCGTAGCGCGTGCCGATGTAGTCGCGCAGTTTCTGCCCCTCATACCCCACGACGATGACCACGCGGCGCAGGTTCAGCGGGACGAGTTGGTTGAGGAGACGGTCAATGAGGGCAACGCCGTTGACGCGCACCATACATTTGGTATTGTTGCGGGTGAGTTCGCCAAGGCGGCGGCCCATGCCTGCGGCTAAGATAATGGCTTGCATGTGTATCAGTGGGTGGAGGGATGGTCGTTAGATGGGATATGGTCTGCCGGGCACAGGCGCGTCATGAAGAACGTGGCGTGGCAGGTGCGCTGCTCGACGGGCGGCAGCGTCATATACTCGCCGAAGAGGTCGCGCAGATAGGTGTCCACGTCGGCCGGTGCGGAGAAGGTGCGTCCTTCGAAGGTGATGGTGCCGAGGGGGAAGATGGTAGAGCGCAGGTGGCGGTTGCCGTTGCCGCTGTGAGCGGGGATATTGGCGTAGTATTTCTTCTTCCCCATCACCAGGCCCGCCGTCCGCCAGATGGCGCCGAAGAGCGCCCGCTTGATCAGGAAGTAAGGGCCTTCGACGGCGGCGCGCAGACTGTAGCGGTGGCGCGTATGGAGCACGGCACCCGCCACGCAGTAGCCGCGGGCCAGACGTTTGGAGAGACGGTAGGGCAGCGTGGGCCATGGCTCCATGGGGAAGATATCGACGAAGAGGCCCTTGGCATAGTCTAACGAGAAGTCGTCGCCGGCCTCGACGATGAACGAGTTGAGGTTGCGCACCTTATAGAAGGGCAGGCGTACCTCCGGCTCAGTATCCGGCGTCTGGACGAAGAGGTGCGGCGGCAGTTCGCGCAGCGCGGCCTCGATGAAGCGGGGCAGCGCCTCGCGGGGCATACAGATATCGATGTCGTCGTCCCAGGGGATGAAGCCGCCGTGGCGCACGGCGCCGAGCAGGGTGCCGCTGTCGAGCCAGTAGGGGATGGCGTGGCGACGGCACACGTCGTCGATGGCCACGAGGATGTCGAGTAGCGCCAGTTGGAGTTCGCGCAGGTGGGTGCGGTGATACTGCTCCACGTAGCGACGTCTGTTCCTTGTCGCAGCGCAGATGGGCTTCTCCTCGGCAGGCACGTCGGCCTGGCGGTCGCTGCTGCGCAGATATTGCTCGAGGACGGGCAGGTCGGAGGGCACGGTGAGTTTCATGGCCCGCTCGTCGCCGGGCACAATGAAGATGGGTGTCTGCGGCAGGTAGCGCATGACCACGCCGCAGTCGTCGGTGGCGCGGAATTGGGGGTCGGCCATGGCCTGGCGGTAGGCCTTGACGATGGTTTCAAGGCGAAAGCCCTGCGGCGTCTGCATACGCTGCATGCGCCGGCGGTCGGGCACGGCAGTGAGCACGCTGCCGTCCACCTCCATCATGGTATCGACCGACGCCAGACCGGTGCCCACGGCTTCATACTTATTCAGCGCGCGGCAAACGTCGTCAATCATCCGGGCCGTCACCAGTGGTCGCGCGGCGTCGTGGAAAAGCAGGCGCACGGACGCGGCATCACCGTCGGAGGCATAGGCGCGGATGGCCGCCAAACTGGAGTCGGAGCGCTCGGCACCGCCGTCGAGGATGCGGCGCACCTTGCGCCAGCCGCAACACTGCACCATGGCCTCCACCTCAGCGCGGTAGTCGGGGTGCACCACCACGGCCACCTCGTCGATGAGCGGGTGGGCGTCAAAGGCTTCGATGCTGTACTCCAGCACCGTCCGCCCCGCCAGCTGCATATACTGCTTGGGCATGTTGCCCCCCATGCGCCGGCCTGAGCCGCCGGCCAGGACCACGGCAATATGACGTGACTTATTCATATTTATATATAGACTGCGATTTGCCCGCAAAGGTACGTCTTTTCGCCCGAACGGGCAAGGGCTGCGCACGTCGGCCTGCACCGCGGCTTCAGCCGAGCTCCGGCGGCGGAAGAAGGAAAGGTGCCGCAACGCAGACCACGCTTAAAAAAGGTAGAAAAAACTTGTGGGCTTGGCCTGTTGGCTATAAAAAAAGCAGTAATTTTGTGCAGGAATCTTTGAACCCAACCAACACCAATACTTACATTCATGAAAGCATTAGTAAAGAAAGAGCCCATGAAGGGCATCTGGATGGAAGACGTGCCCGTGCCCGAAGTCGGCGTGAACGATGTGCTCATCAAAATTAAGAAGACAGCCATCTGCGGCACCGACCTGCACATATACAAGTGGGACGAATGGAGCCAGAAGACCATCAAGACGCCCATGACCATCGGCCATGAGTACGTCGGCATCGTTGCCGAGGTGGGCGCCGGCGTGCGCAACATCAAGGTGGGCGACCGCGTGACGGGTGAAGGCCACATTGCGTGCGGTCACTGCCGCAACTGCCGCCGTGGTCTGGAGCACATCTGCGAAAACAGCATCGGCGTCGGTGTAAACCGCGACGGTGCCTTCGCCGAATACCTGTGCATCCCCGAATCGAACGTGGTCAAGCTCGACCCGCGCATCACGGACGACATGGCTGCCATCATGGACCCCTTCGGCAACGCCACCCACACCGCACTGTCGTTCCCGCTGCTAGGCGAGGACGTCCTCATCACCGGTGCCGGCCTCATCGGCACAATGGCCACGGGTATCGCCAAGTTTGCCGGTGCCAAGAACATCGTGGTGACCGACCTGAGCGAATACCGTTTGGACATCGCCAAGAAGATGGGTGCCACCATCACCGTCAACGCCACCAAGGGCGAAACCGTTGATGGCGCTATGAAGCAGCTCGGCATCCGCGGCTTCGACGTCGGTCTGGAAATGTCGGGCGCCCCCGTAGCCTTCCGCGACATGGTGGCCCACATGTACAACGGCTCGAAGATTGCCCAGCTCGGCATCCTGCCTCCCACCACCACCGTGGACTGGAGCGAAATCATCTTCAAGGCCCTCACCATCAAGGGTATCTACGGCCGCGAAATGTGGGAGACGTGGTACAAGATGGAGCAGATGCTCGTCTCGGGCCTGGACCTCACCCCCGTCATCACGCACCACTTCAAGGTGGACGACTTCCAGAAGGGCTTCGACATCATGGAGTCGGGCCAGTGTGGCAAGGTCATCCTGGAATGGGAATAAACCCCGCCGCATAAGCCTGCAACCAACCACACAGCGCACCGCAGACGGCTGCCGCCCCCACGGCAGGCCCGTCTGCGGTGCGCCGTTTTTGGTCCGCTGCGCCGGACGAGGTCGATTTTTGGCCCCCGCCAGCCCCCTTCGGGCTTTTTTGTGTAAATTTGCAGCAAAATACGAACAACTCACTGCACACACTCTCTCCCCCTGATGCGCATACCTGCACATTTCACCATCATCTCCCCTACCCCCAACACCAGTCTGTCCGCACAACTTGACGAGACGGAACGCCTGCTCGCCGCGTGGCTCGCCGACAATGGCCTGCGCGGTAACCAACTGATTCAGGCCCGCTTCTACCTGACCGACGCTGCCAACAGTCTGTCCCTGCTCGAAACCCACTCCCTCTACAATGCGACCTGTGCGCATTGCGCCCGCTCGTGGATAGAGCAGCCCATGCTGGACGGCACCAAGGTGGCCGTTCAGGTATGGGCTCTGGAAACGGAGGGTCTCACGAGGTGGCGCCAAGGGGACTATAGCCTTGGCATCGAAGTGGCGGGCGAACGGCTGCTTTTCGAGTCGTTCCGCTTCGGCGAAGACGACGTCCGCGGCCTCGACGCTGATGCCCAGACGCGGCTGGCGTTCCGCCGGCACGCCCGGACGCTGGCGGAATATGAACTGACGCTCAAAGACCACTGCCTGCGCACGTGGTTCTTCGTGCGCGACATCGACCACCACTATGGCGGCGTGGTCAGCGGCCGCAACGCCATCTTCGCCCACGAGGGCCTCACCGCCGACGACCATTTCATCGCCTCAACAGGCATCGGCGGCTATACCGACAACACGCAGACCATCGTAGCGGCCGACTTCCTCTCGGCCGACACAGGGGCGAACGATGCCAACATCCGCTATCTCAAGGCCCTCGACTACCTCAACCCCACGGCCGAATATGGCGTGGCCTTCGAGCGCGGCACGGCCATCACCCTCTGGGGCACGCGCTACCGCTTCATCTCGGGCACCGCCAGCATCGACCACAAGGGCTGCTGCGTGCACCGCGGCAACGTCGTCAAGCAGGCCGACCGCCTGTTTACCAACATCAGCAAACTGCTGGAGGACGACGGCGCCACGCTCGCCGACATGGCCTACTACATTGTCTATCTGCGCGATGTGGCCGACGCCGCCACCATCAGCCGCTATATGGCCGAACGCTATCCCCACACGCCCTACCTCATCACCGAAGCCCGCGTATGCCGCCCGGAATGGCTCATCGAGGTGGAGGGCATCGCGACAGACTGAGCCGCCAACAAAAAACGCACACACAAAAACAAAGAAAACAGACCGCCTGCCGCCCATCCAAGCAGATTTTAGTAAATTTGCAGCACATGGGCGCCCCACACAGGCACCATCACGGGAACAATAACAATACAACCCACATATCCTATGAAACTCGTAGAACAACTCATCAGCAGAGCCAAGGCCGACAAGCAGCGCATTGTCCTGCCCGAAGGCACTGAAGAACGTACCCTCAAAGCAGCGAACCAGATTCTGACGGACGGCGTGGCCGACCTCATCCTGCTGGGTAACCCCGAAGAAATCAACGCCAAGGCTCAGGAATGGGGCCTGGGCAACATCAGCAAGGCCACCATCATCGACCCCGAGAATAACCCCCGCGCAGAGGAGTTTGCCCAGATGCTCTGCGAACTCCGCAAGAAGAAGGGCATGACCATCGAGGAGGCTCGCGCCAAGGTGCTCGACCCGCTCTACCTGGGCTGCCTCATCATCAAGAACGGCGAGGCTGACGGCCAGCTGGCCGGCGCACGCAACACCACCGGCGACGTGCTCCGCCCTGCCCTCCAGATCATCAAGACGGCGCCGGGCATCACCTGCGTCAGCGGTGCCATGCTCCTGCTCACCCACGCTCCCGAATGTGGCGACAACGGCGTGCTCGTCATGGGCGACGTGGCTGTAACGCCCGTGCCCGACGCCAACCAGCTGGCACAGATTGCCGTATGCACCGCACAGACGGCACAGGCCGTAGCCGGCATCACGCCGCGCGTAGCCATGCTGAGCTTCTCGACCAAGGGCTCGGCCAAGCACGAGGTGGTGGACAAGGTGGTCGAGGCCACACGCCTGGCCAAGCAGATGGCCCCCACGCTCCTCATCGACGGCGAACTGCAGGCTGACGCCGCACTGGTGCCCTCGGTAGGACAGTCGAAGGCCCCGGGCAGCGAAATCGCCGGCAAGGCCAACGTCCTGGTCGTACCCAGCCTCGAGGTGGGCAACATCGGATACAAACTGGTGCAGCGTCTGGGCCACGCCACGGCCGTAGGTCCCATCCTCCAGGGCATAGCACGCCCCGTCAACGACCTGTCGCGCGGATGCTCCATCGACGACGTCTATATGATGGTTGCCATCACGGCAAACCAGGCCATCGCCGCCAAAAAGAACGCATAGTCCACTATTCACGCAAAGGGAAGGGCCGTACGCTCAGGCGGAGCCCCTTCCCCATGCTTTATATCCTTCACCCGTAAACCCATGAAAATCCTTGTCATCAACTGCGGCAGCAGTTCTATCAAATACAAACTCTACAACATGGACAGCAAGAGCGTGCTTGCTGCCGGCGGCATTGAGAAAATCGGCCTCGAGGGCGCCTTCCTCAAGACCAAAATCAATGGCGAAACCAAGATTATCGAGCAGGAATGCCCCACGCATACCGAGGGTATCAAACTGATGTTCGACACGTTGCTCCATCCCGAATATGGCGCCATCAAGAGCCTTGACGAGATTTCGGCTGCCGGCCACCGCATCGTGGCTGGCGGACGCTTCACCCGCAGCCAGGTGGTCAACGACGCCATGCTTGAAGAGTGGAAGCAGTATATGGACCTGGCGCCGCTCCACAGCTATGCCCACCTCAAGGGCTATGTGGCCGTAAAGAAGATGCTGCCCAACCTGCCGCAGGTCTTCGTCTTCGACACCGCCTTCCACCAGACCATGCCCGAAGAGGCCTACATGTACGCCGTACCTTATAAGTACTACGAGAACAACAACATCCGCCGCTGGGGCGCCCACGGCACGAGCCACCGCTTCGTCACCGCCCGCGTGGCCGAATTCCTTGGCAAGAAGCCCGAAGAACTGCGCACCATCACCTGCCACATCGGCAACGGCGCGTCCATCTCGGCCGTGAAGTATGGCCAATGCGTCGATACATCGATGGGCCTCACCCCGCTGGAAGGTCTGATGATGGGCACACGCTCGGGCGACGTTGACCCCTCGGCCGTGCTGAGCATCATGAAGCAGGAGGGCCTGACGCCCGACCAGATGAGCGACCTGCTCAACAAGGAGAGCGGCGTGAAGGGCATCAGCGGCGTGTCGAGCGACATCCGCGAGGTCGAGGCTGCCATCAAGGAGGGCAACCAGCGCGCCGCCCTGGCTCTCAAGATGTACGCCTACCGCATCAAGAAATACATCGGTGCCTATACCGCTGCCATGGGGGGCGTGGACGTCATCGTCTTCACCGCCGGCGTGGGCGAGCACCAGTGGGACATCCGTCAGGCTTCTGCCAGCGGCCTCGAGTTCCTTGGCATCCACCTCGACGAGGAGAAGAACCGCAAGAACTTCGGCGAAGAGGAAATCATCAGCACACCCGACAGCCCCGTCAAGGTGGTGGTTGTGCCGACGGATGAGGAACTGCTCATCGCCAGCGACACCGCCGAACTCGTCGGCCAGGCTTGACCATTGGCCCACCCCCTGACATAGTCCGCCCTCTGTGGCATCCTATACTTACGCCCCATGCCAGCGCGCAGCCCTATCTCATGCCACGCTCGCATGGGGCGTTTGCCCTCTTATCCGGACAATGGCCACAACCCCCTGTCCAACAATCCTCCCCTCCCCCCCCTTATCTCCCTGAACCATGAACAATAGAGAAGAAAACCTACCCCCTATCCCGCCTATCAAGGCCCAATTGCCGCCCATCCCGACGCAAAAGGCCGATAAGCAGGAAGCCCCATCTTCCGACAGCGAAAGCCAAGAAGCGGCCGGCAACGCCGGTGTGGACAACGAAGTCGCTGAAAATGACGCCGCGAGCAACAATGCCGCGGGCAACGCTACTGCGGGCAACGACGCTACGGACAATAACGCCGCGGAGGATAACGCCGCAGAGGATAACGCCGCAGACAGCGTCAGCGTGACCTTCGAGACCGGCGAGGAAAAAGACGGCGACGTCATGGCCGGCAGCGAAAGGTCAGAGGACGAGAAGCAGACCGAGCCGGACCTCTCGCACTTCGACGGCCAGCCCATCTGCAACGAAGGCATGTTCACGCGCCTGTTCTCGTTCAAAGGTCGCATCACGCGTCTGGAGTATCTGCTGTCGTTCCTCGCCTTCGAGATAGCCTTCACCATCCACACGCTGGTGCAGCAGGTGGAAACGACCGCCGGAGGCACGGGATGCTTCGCCAAGGCCGTCATGTGGTCGTGCCTCATCGTCACCTGCTGGCTCATCACCGCCCAGGGGGTCAAGCGCCTGCACGACACGGGGCGCACGGGATGGCTGTGGTACGTGCCCTTCCTCTTCATCGGGCTGTTCTTTGCCCGTGGGCAGAAGGTGGTCAACCGCTACGGCACGCCGGCACGCATCTCCAGCAGCACGGCGGAGCGCAAGGCCGAAGTGCGCCGCCTGCGCCGCCGCGGCCTGTGGTGCGGCATCACCTGGCTGCTGTGCCCGCCGGCCTACCTGTGGCTGGCCATGCGCTGGCGCATCCAGCAGTTTCTCGTGCGCCTGCTGCTCTTTGCCGGCGCCCCGGCGTGCGTAGCCGGCGTGATGGCATTCAACCAGCACGCCGCCGAGCAGCAGCGCCAAGAACGGGCCGAAGACCTGGCGCGCGAGGCCACAGCGAAGAAGGTGCTCGGCGTCGAACTGGACGTGGACGACATCCGCACCATCGTCTGGCATCCCGACCGCGGCACCTCACGCTACAATCTGACGCTCGACGACGACCACGCCGACCGCCTCTACAACGCCCTGGACCGTCTGGCCGCCGAACACGGCAAGGGATGGAAGACGGAATGCCTGGACGGCGATACAGGCAACGACGACTACGGCCACTACTACGAAGACTACGGCACGCCGCCGGCCACCGACACGCCCGAGAATACCACCTGGCACTTCAACGGCACCTTCCGCCAAAAGAGCACGGGCAAGGAGCGCCGCGTGCGCTTGATCATCCACCGCGACGACGACGTGGCATCTCTCGAAGTGAAATAACGCTGGTCCTATAAAGTAAAACGGTTCGTAACTACTCAGCGAATGGCCTAACGAGGCTATTCGCTGAGTAGTTACGTTATTTGCGGTATGTCTGCGTACCGATGGCAGTCGGGGGGCAGCGGCGCACAGCGTCGTGTCTGCGCAGCGTCAGCTCCAATGCCGGCCCATGGTCCACGGCGTTGGTCTGTCATTATAAGTAGCCCCGGCGGGAGGTAGAAAAGACGCGGAAAGTGTCACGGTTTAGGGATTGTAAACTACCCATCAGGGGCAAACACAAAATTTTCTAAATACGCGCTTTGTTCAACCGAAGAGATTGACGTAAATTTGGCGCGAATAATCACACACCCCGGCGCCGGCAGTAAGACAAGACCGTCCTGCGTGGCGCGATAAAACACCATTTATATCCATGAGAAGCAAGCAACCCATTGCGTCGGCCGACACTCCACTATGGTGGCGTGCCTGGCGGCAGTCGTGTGCTCCGGCTGTTCTTCTGGCCGCTCTGGTGTTCACCCCCTTTGCCCCGACACTACAGGCACAGGTGAACACGCCGAGCCAGACGGCGGCAGCCAAGCCCGACCAGAACGGATTCCGCACACTGTCGGGCGTCGTCACCAACGAACAGGGCGAGCCTATGGTAGGTGCCTACGTCATTGTCAAGGGCACCAAACGCAGCGCCATGACCAACGTGGACGGCCAGTACACCCTACGCATACCGCAGACGAAAGTGACCCTTACGGTATCGTATGTCGGCGCGAAGGCGCAGACGGTGGAGATAGCCCCCGGCCGCACAGCCACCACGCGCAATATCAAGCTGAAAAACAACGACCGCGTGCTGGGCGAAGCCGTCGTGACGAATGGTTACCAAACCATCGACCCGCGCAACAACACCGCCGCCATCACCACAGTAAAGATGGACGAAATCCTCATGCCCAACATGACGACCGTGGATATGGCTCTGGAGGGCCGCATTCCTGACCTGGTCTTCACGAACAACTCGGGCGAGGCGGGCGCCACCGGCCGTATCCGCCTGCGCGGTACATCGACCATCATCGGCAACCGCGAGCCGCTATGGGTGCTCGACGGTTTCATTCTGCAAGACCCTGTGGATGTCAGCCCCGACCAGCTGAACGACCCGGACTATATCAACTACGTGGGTAACGCCATCTCGGGTATCAACCCCGAAGACATCGACCGCATCGACATCCTGCGCGATGCCGCCGCCACGGCCATCTATGGTACGCGCGCCTCGAACGGCGTCATCGTCGTGACCACAAAAAAAGGCCGCGTGGGCCCGCCAACTATCCGCTACTCTAACCAGACCACGCTGACGCGCCGTCCCCGCTACTCGGATGGCGACATCAAACTGATGAACTCGCAAGAGCGTGTACAGTTTGGTAAGGACCTCTGCGACCTGCACTATGTTTTCCCCTCGAACATGCCGATGGTGGGCTACGAGGGTGCCTTCTACCGCTACGAAACGGGGCAGACCAGTTACGCCGACTTCCTCAATGAGGTAAGACGCTACGAGACCATTAATACGGACTGGTTTAAGGAACTGACCGAAGACGCCGTCACGATGCAGCACTCGCTGTCGGTATCGGGCGGTTCGGAGGCCACACGCTACTACGCCTCGGTGGGCTACACCCGTCAGAACGACGTCATCAAGACGCAGTATGTGGACCGCTACACCGTGTCGATGAATGTCAACAGCAAGTTGTCCCAAAACTTCAAGGCCAACCTGCGCGTCAACGGCAATGTGCAGAAGAAAAACCACCTGCCGAGCGACGTCAACCCCATGGACTACGCCTACAACACGACGCGCGCCCTGCCGCTCTACAACACCGACGGCTCGCTCTACTACTACGACCGCCATGCCTACTCCGTGGGCAACAGCCAGAAAAACTCGCGTCTGTACCACTACAATATCATCAACGAGATGAACAACACCTCGAGCGAGTATGACGGCAACACGATGTCGGTCAACGGCGACCTGAACTACCGTCTGGGCAACATCGCCGACTTCACCGCGGCGGCATCCTACAGCCGCAGTTCGACGCTCCAGGCTGTGTGGTATGGCGAGAACACCAACTACGTGGCCATTCTCAAGAACGGCGAGGCCGACGAGAAGCCCATCGAGGGTGAGAGCGGCCTTTGCGAACTGCCCTACGGCGGCGTTTATAACACCACCAACACCATCGCCGAAAACCTCATCACCCGTCTGCAGGCCAACCTGCACTACACCACGCCCGACCGCTTCCACCAGTTCAACGCCACCGCCGGCTACGAGGTCAACTGGAAGCGCACCACGGCCGTGGCCGACCAGACGCGCGGCTACTTCAAGGAGCGCGGTATGAAGTACATGTCGATGACGGGCTCTGACCTGGGTGCCTTCCCCCTCTACCAGACATGGGTGGCCGAGGGGCACCGCTCGCTCACCAAGGGCAAGACCAACACCCTCTCGGGCTATCTGAGCACCTCCTATACCTACCGCGACTTCTTCACCCTGGGCCTGACAGGACGCTTCGACGCCTCCAACCGCTTCGGCAGCCGCAGCAACGAGAAGTTCAACCCCGTATGGACGGTGTCGGGAAGCTGGAACGCGCGCAACACCTTCTGGGGCGACGCCTATCAGAACGACGACAACTTCCTCATCGACCGCTGGAAGGTGCGCATGTCGTTCGGCTACACGGGTAACATGCTGGACGGCCAGACGCCGGACCTGCTGGTGCGCCTCGGCACGCTCGACACCTACTACGGCGAAAACGTGTCGTATGTGTCGGCCCTGCCCAACCCCGACCTCAAGTGGGAGAAGACCAGCGACTTCAACGTCGGCACCGAGATGGGCCTCTTTGACAACCGCCTGACCTTCTCCGTCGACTTCTGGTGGCGCCACACCACCGACGCCATCGCTGCCATCAACGTCTCGACCATCAACGGTATCAGTTCGTTCTACATGAACAAGGGTAGCCTGGACAACCACGGCTTCTCCTTCCAGGTGAGCGGCTACCCCATCAAGACGGACGACTGGCAGATGTACCTCTCCACCACCTACTCGTGGTCCACAAACAAGGTGGCCACGGGCACGAACGAAAACTTCACCCTCGACGACTACCGCAACGGTACGGCCGTCATCGACGGCAAGGCCATCGGTACGTTCTACTCGTACAAGTTCCTTGGTCTCAACCCCAACACGGGTGTGCCCATGTTTGACGACTACGAAGACCGCCAGCACCTGCTGGCCAACAAGTCGCTCGAAGAGACGGTGATGATGACCATGGCGGAGAGCGGCAACCGCGACCCCAAGTTTACGGGCAACCTCTACGCCACGCTGACGTATAAGCAGTTCTCCATCCGCACCAACTTCAACTACCGCGTGGGCTCGAAGGTGCGCCTGTTCAAACTCTACACGCCGGTCATCAACGGCGTGTCGAGCGACAAGAACGTGCGCCACGAGTTTGTAGATCGCTGGCGTAACCCGGGCGACGAAGCCTATACCAACATCCCCGTGCTCCTCAGCCCGAACGACCCGCTCTACACCAAGTACATCCAGCACTGGTCGCGCGGCCTCTCGGCCAAGCTCGACAAGGTGCAGAGCTTTGCCACGAACGTATGGAACATGTACGACCTGTCCGACCTCCGCGTCGTGCCCGGCGACTACCTGCGCCTGAGCAACCTCTCGCTGTCGTACAACTTCCGTCCCGTACAGCTCAAGCGCACGCCGTTCAAATCGCTGCGCATCGATGCCTCGGTGACCAACGTCTTCACCCTGTGCTCGAGCAAGCTCAACGGACAGTCGCCCACGCAAGCCGGCTTCGCCAGCGTCAACCTCTCGTCGCGCCCGGCATACACCCTGGGGCTCAGCGTTTCGTTCTAATCTTATCACCCCACCCTATTCTCAAAGCACATCGCAATGAAAAATATATGGATACCGGTCCTGGCGGCAGGAGCCATGCTCGTCAGCAGTTGCGACGACTTCCTCAACGCCTACTCGCAGGACCAAATCGTAGCCAAGGAGGTGAAAGACCTCGACGAGGTGATTCTCGGCTCAGGCTACTTCCAAAGCAGCATCGTAAGCAACGGCCCGATGCTCACACGACCCATGGGCTTCCTCAACGTCCTGGACGATGACGTCAACACCGGACGCGACCTGGAAATAGAGGGCCAGGGCAAGTCGGACTTCGTGGCCAAGGCCTGGCAGGAGTCGGTCATGAACCTCTACGGATGCTTCGGCTGGCAGCTCGAAGTGGGCACCAACTACAACGCCACCATCATCTATGACGACGCCGCCACGTGGAACAAACTCTACGAGCACATCAACGTCATCAACGTCATCCTCGACCAGATACAGGACCTGCCCCACGACACGGAGCAGAAAGAGGCCGACTACTACCGCGTACAGGGCGAGGCCCACTTCCTGCGCGCCCAGTATTACTTCACCCTGGCCAACCTCTACGGCGACATGTACACCGCCGAGAACGCTGCCAAGCGCCCCTGCGTGCCTATCAAACTGACGCCCAACGTCGAGTTTGAGTTTGAGCGCGCCTCCGTGGCCGACGTCTATGATCAGGTGCTCAAGGACCTGACCATCGCCGAGGCGTACCTGTATCGCAGTCCGCAGAACGAGCAGCACCTGCTCCACCGCGCCTCGCAGGAGGCCGTTGACCTGCTCCTGAGCCGCGTCTATCTGTACATGCAGAATTGGGAGATGGCCGAGGCCAAGGCCGACAGCGTCATGAAGAGCGAAAACTTCTATCTCGCTTCGCTGGGCTCTTTCGCCGAAGGACAGCCCTATCTGACGGACGAAAACCCCGACGTCATCTTCTCCATGGGCAGCAACAACCTCAACCCGCTCATGATTTTCACCGCACGCCCCGGCGACTTCTGCGTCAGCCGCGAGCTCTACGACCTCTACGACAGCCTTGACGTGCGCCGCAACTGCTTCTTCGATACCTACTACGACGGCGAACTGGCCAGCGTGTCGTGCGACAGCATCATGCTCAACGCCAAGTATGAGCGCAGCAATACCCTCCGCTCACACATCTCCGACTTCTACACCCTGCGTATGTCCGAAGCCTGGCTCAACAAGATGGAGGCGCTGGCCATGCAGGGCAAGGAGGGCGAGGCCAACAGCCTGCTCAACCAGTTCCGCACCGAGCGCATCGAAGGCTACACCGCACAGACCTACACGGGCGAAGAACTGGTCAACCAGATTCGCGACGAGCGCCGCCGCGAACTCTGCTTCGAGGGACAGCGCTGGTTCGACCTGCGCCGCTATCAGGTGAACGAGAAGTATCCCCTGAACAAGACCATCGTCCACGTCTATAACGTCGTCGGCGACAACCAGGGCTACATGTACTCCCGCACCCTGCTGCTGCCTCCCGGCGACCCCGCCTATACCTTCCCCATACCCAAGTCGGTCATCGACTTCTTCACCAACGGACAAATGTCAACCAACCCGCGTGAAGACCGCAAGTCGCTCGAAGAACTGGCCGAAGAGGAGGGCGAGAATACCACAGGAGGCGACAACACCACCGGCGGCGATGCCACCGGCGACGACAACACCGCCGGCGGCGAAACGGCCGAGTGACACACCGCGCACGACGCCCCACCATAACACATAGTCCACACACAAGAAGACACACGCGATGAAACATATCTTTCAATACCTATGTCTGCTCCTCGCACTGCCGCTCTTTGCCGCATGCAGCGACGAGGACGACCTGACGGCACAAATCGACTTCACCAGCCCCTACCTGATCGAAGACGACCCCAACGACCCCGTACAGCACGAGGTGTACCTGCTCTTCAAGGAGTATGACGTGCCCGTCTATTTCAACGACACCATCCAGACACGCCGGACGGGCACCGACCTGCAGGGCAGACCCGTCATCCAAACGGAGACGATTGACCTCAACTGGAACTTCCAGTCGCACGACGCCAACAGCGTCAAGTACACCTTCGACTACCTCACCACGCAGGACGAGAAGCTCCGCGCCCTCGAGTTTGCCCGCAAGTACCTCTCGCTGGCCAGCAAAAAGATGCGCCCCTTCTGCATTCTGCTCGTCGATACGCTCTACACCACGAAAGGCGGCGCCACAAGCAAGCCCGACTACTTCACCAACTTCCGCACGCTCGTCGTCACCCAGACGCTCGACCTGACCGAAGAGCAGCGTGCCGAACGCGCCAACGGCATCCTGCGCAACGAGGTGCTGGCACGCATCAAGCTCAACGACAACCTCATGGAGCGCTTCGGCGCCGTCTCCAGCCGCGACAAACTCTACGGTCGCCCCTGGGTGAACGACGGCATCAACGGCGGCCTGGGCTGCAAGTGGACCATCAAGCACGAAGGCACCTTCTGGCGTCCGCAGGAGCTCTGGAACGACGGTATCCTTGAGGAGTACATCATGTGGAGCATGTACACGCATGTCAACAACGAGGAGCAGTTTGTCGCCGAACGCACGTCCATCATCTCGCAGATTGGCAAGTATGGCTTCATCTGCGGCGACACCGACAACAAGGACCTGCTGGCTCACCTCAAGAGCCCCGCCAACGTATCGCAAGACCTGACCTTCTACGTCACCACCATGCTCAACCTGGGCCGAACGGAGTTCATGGCTCGCTACGGCGGTGCCACGATGGTCAAGAAGAAGTTTGAAATACTCTACGACTACATCAGCAACGAGCTCGGCGTCAACCTCGACTTCTGAGCCCCGGCTTACCGAGCCACACCACACGCATATATATTATAGGACACTCACCAGGCCGGCCACACGCGCCGGCCACCACCCCAAAACACCAATTCCCATGAAATGGACAAAGATATGCCTCCCGCTGCTGGCACTCTGCCTGACGGCGGCATGCTCTGACGACGACGGCTTCACCGTCGATGTCTCGCAGGTGAAGCCCGCCCCCGACTTCGTTGACAGCCGCGACGGACACGTCTATCGCTGCATACAGGTCGGCAACCGGATATGGATGGCGGAAAACCTGGCCTACTACCTCCCCCTGGGCAGCGCCGACGGCTGCATCACATGGAACGAGAAGCAGGACATCAAGCCCGAACAGGTGGCCATCGACACCGCCAACCTCGTCGTCACCATCACCGACGACACCTTCAAGGAAATCTACTTCGGCGTGGCCAACGACCCCAACCACGACTGGCAGGCTGAGGAAAAACTGAGCCAAACCCTCATCACCCGCATCTACGACTTCTACTATGAGAAGCAGGGACAAGACGGACTGGTGGAACTGCTCAGCAAATACCCCGGCTTCCAGGCCCTGCTCAAGCAGCGCATGCAGGAGGAGCGCCAGCGCCAGATTGACGCCTACGTGGCCAAAGAGCAGGCCCGCATCACCAAACTCGTCACCGACCACACCGCGGCCGCCGAAGCGGCCAACGGCGGCTACGTGGCCGAAAACGGCTACCTCTACTCCCTGGCCGGCGCACGCAAGGCTGTGCCCGCTGAGGGCGGCTGGCGTCTGCCCAGCGATGCCGACTGGAAGGCGCTGGAGATAGCCCTCGGCATGTCACCCGACGAAGCCGGACGCATGAACGCCTGGCGCGGACAGGGCATCGGCACCGCCCTCTTCCCGGGTGGCGGCACGGGATTCGACGCCATCATGAGCGGTTGCAACGCCTACCTCCGCACCAACGAGAACCTCTTCATCCGCAAGGGCGACTGCGCCTACTTCTGGACCTCCGACACCAGTTCCTACACGCAGGAGGAGGATGCCGAAGACGGCGGTGAGTCGGGCGAAGACAAGGTCATCGTCACCTACGAGACGGCCATCATCCGCCAGCTCGCCATCTACGACGGCGGCATCTGGCGCGGCACAAGCCGTCTGGACAACAAGTACCGCGGCGTGACCTACAGCGTCCGCCTGGTACGCGATGCCCAATAGTGCCATACGGGGTGAGCGTCGGAACTATGCACCTTCCGGCGCTCACCCCTTCTCTATACCCTATCACACCACACCTATCACACCATGAACATCCTTTCCCGTCTCCCGCGACTCATGTCGCTCATCCTTGGCTGCTGGCTCATAACCTCCGCCGCCACAGCACAGCCCCAGGACACGCGCGAATACTTCGGCGACACGGCCCGTTTCTCAGCCCTGCCCGAACTGACCGACCTCGACAAGGCCCTGGCTGAGGCCAAGCGCACCAAGAAGCCGGTCTTTGTCAACTGCTACGCCGCATGGGCTCGCCCCTGCGTGGCCATGGACCAGTACGTCCTCTCCCACACCGACTTTGCCCAATGGGTTAGCGACCGCTTCGTCTGCCTCCGCATGATGATGAACACCGACGCCGGCAAGGCCTTCGCCGAGAAATATGATGTCCGCACCTACGCCACCTTCCTCGTCCTCGACGCCGACGGCAACATCCGGCACCGCATCAAGGGCGGCTCGATGATTCCCGAGTTTAAGGAGAAACTCACCGCCAGCCTCGACCCCCGAACCTCACTCGCCGGCACACAGGCCAAAATTGCCACGGGCAAATATAAGCGTCAGGACCTCTTCCACTACGTCACCGCCCTGCGCACCGCCGGCATGGACTCACTCTTCAACGTCTATGCCCGCGAGTATGCCAAAGACCTGGACTATGCCGACTTCGCCAAGGAGGGCCACTGGATGCTCGTCGGCCTCTTCCGCTCGGCCGACAGCGACTTCTACCGCTTCTTCGTCTCCCACCGCGACCTCTTCCTCAAGCACAACGACGTGCGCAAGGTCGAGAACAAGTTTGAATCCTTCCACACCGGCCGCCTGCTCAGCCAGGCCTGCGGCGACAGCCCCTACGACTCCGCCGCCGTCGCTGCCTGCCGCGCCGACATCCGCGCCTTCGGCATGAGCGACACCGCCGCCACGGCCATCCTCTGCGACATCGCCGACCTGCGCGGCCACAAGCAGTACGCCGACCTCTTCCGTTATATGGAGCAGAAAGGCCGCTACCTCGACAAGTACTATCGCGTCCACGGCATGATCGACCTCTCCTTCCGCTTCAACGACCTCAGCAGCGCCGACGAGCAGGCGCTCATCGCCTACCTCACCAAGGCCGTCGAGCGCGAGAAAAACACCCGCATGGGCCGCCAGCTCGACACCTTCCTCGTCAGCCTCCAGACCAAAGGCAAGGGCATCACCTTCTTCGAAGGCTCCTTCGCCGAAGCGCAGGCCAAGGCCAAGGCCGAAGGCAAGAAAATCTTCATGGACTGCTACACCAGCTGGTGCGGACCCTGCCGCATGATGGCCGCCAACATCTTCACCAAGCAGGACGTGGGCGAATGCTACAACGCCCGTTTCGTCTGTGTCAAGTACGACATGGAGCAGGGCGAAGGCATCCAGTTGGCCAAGCGCTTCCAGGTTCGCGCCTTCCCCACCATGCTCATCCTCGATGCCGACGGTAAGGTCCTCGACACCATCGTCGGCTCCTGCTCGGGTGACGAACTCATCCGCCGCGCCCAGGAAGCCTGCAAGTGACATTCCTAAGCGTGTTCAGCGGCCCACATGCCCGGCTACATCCGGCCCGGCCCGCTGAATACGCTGAATACGCTGAATACGCAAAAAAATAATCGCCCAAAGTTTTGCCGTTCTGAGAAAAGTTCGTATCTTTGCACCGCAATTCTCAGAAAGGCATGCCGAAATAGCTCAGTCGGTAGAGCATTTCATTCGTAATGAAAGGGTCGCCGGTTCGAGTCCGGCTTTCGGCTCACAGCATCCAAGGCGCACAGCGCCGCCCATCCATGGCATGCAGAGAATTAGAACGGCACGCTGAAACCACCACGTTTCAGCGTGCCGTTTGCATTGTCACGTGCAACACAGGTAGCGGCGTCAGCGAAAGCATGGCAGTTCATTATTTATCATTGCTGCTATCCGGTAAGAGTATTGCGGGACATAGGATAGCTGTCCTGCGTGTAAAATCTGATTGTGTTAAATATCAGAACAATTACGGGTTACAATACTGCGATTTTGGGTACCCCGCACATCTTTGCACCATGTTTATACGCAAGAAGTCCAACATGTCAGGAACGGTCAGCGTGCAGGTTGTCGAGAAAACCAATACTCGTAAACATCCGCAGTAAAACCGTTTGGTCAAGCGTATCACAACGACACGGTAACGTTGGAGAAACTGAAAGACAAAAAAATCCCGCCTTCCGAAAGTGGAGAACGGGATTTCTATTGTCTTTTATTTGTGTAAGTCTATACCAGGCACATCTCTTGCCGGGCAGGCATCCAAATACCTAAACTGAGCACATCGTCAATCTTGCAGATGGTTTTCAGACTGAGGTTCTCGTGCCCTTTGAGAATACGCGATACATATTGCTGTGTACAGCCCAAGCGTGCGGCGAGGTCGGCTTGCGACATACCAAGCGCTTCAAGTCTGTCAAGCATCATAAGGGCTATGCGCCGCGACTCTCGCCGCCACGCTTCGTTTTCTCTTCTTTCTTCCGCCTTTTCGCGCCAGCGACTGGGTGTGGCGGACGGGAATTGCTCCAGTTTCTTTACAATTTTCTCGTTCATAGCGGATGGTTTTATGTTATACTTGCCGGTCTTCAAGGAAGGAGTCTGCATCGAAAACCTGCTGCTCCATCAAGAAGGCTCTCACTTTTTCCAATTTTTGCAGCTCACGGCGTGTATGTTCCCTTTCGTCCATATGGAAGGTGAGTTTGATAGCACCTCCCGTGATGAGATACATACCCTTATCCAGTTTGATGGCATAAAGGCGAAGCCAGGACGGATGCCGCTCCTTGCGCCCGGGACGGGCTTTCTCACGGCCAAGCAACATTTCCGATGTGCGGAAATTTTCAAGCGGCTTGAAGAGTGCATCCAAGTTGTCGTCCGGGCTGAGGTCCAGCAGGAGGCATTCCAACGTATCACGGTCTTCCATGGTGTCAAGAACCGCTTGGTTGATGCTTGTCACCTTAAAATAGCCGACAAGGTCATTGAAATGTTCCTTGAAGAATGTGCGCAGCCATTCGGCGTCATCCCACGGTCAAACAGACGATAGAGTATATTGTTTGAATCGCCATCGTACCTGACCGCCCATAGATTTTTGTCTTGTGTGATACAATCAAAAGTCATTGTCGGACTTATTTAATACAAAGGTAGGGATTCTTTTTGTATCATACAACTTATGAGTTGAGGTGTTTTGCTATAAATAGATTTTCAGCCCGCCTATCGAAAAACAGCGTAATGTCCCGGAACTCACGGATTACACCGGAGAGCGGGATGCAGATGCGCTGCGTGCCGCCCCGCTGGTGCGCTACGAAAAAGACAACGTCCTTGTAGAGGGTGTGTCAAAATGCAAATTTTGACGCACACGCGAAGGTGCGTCAGAATGGTTAAGATGCAAGGCGCTGAGGATGAGGGCGCCGGGAGTGTACTGAAGTACATGACCAAGCCCGAAGACGATAGCAATGCAGCAGATTGG
>JALEZQ010000044.1 GCA_022772475.1 Bacteroidales bacterium
TCGCTGGCCCTGGGCTACAGGCTCTCCCTCCTGCGGAGGTCGAGGGATGGCCTTCAGCCATCCTCAACGCCGCCTATGGGGCTTATACTATGGAAACAATCTGCGGCACAACACATTGTGACTGTTTACCGGACAGCAATAAAAAAAATCTTAATAATGACTGCGTTCCGTAAATTTGCTTCGATTAGCCCTGATTTGGGCCCTTATTTTTGCGTTGTTTTGGATTCTCCAAGAAGGCGTGTAGCCGGCTGATGGGAAAGCCGTCTCTCAATCCTTGCCCTTGGTTATCCGTGGGGTTATACAAAAACCGTGCCAATCCGATACTTCTACAAAATCCCTCTTTGTCCGCATCCTGTATGATTTAGGAAAGTTTAACGGTGTCGACTGCAAATTTGCCCGTTTCGCCCGCCGATTTGGCGGTCGCCCAATCGCGCCACACGGTTTGGGCGACGGTTTTTACGGTTTGGGCGACAGAAAAAACAGTCGCCCAAACAGTGGAAGTGCCTTTAGGACACGAAAAAAGGGCCCCACAGAGGCCCTTATCTTCATTTGCACTGCAAAGATACAACAAAACGCGGCGAAAAGCAAATCGGCGCCGGAGGACGCAGAATGGCAAAATCCGTAAAAAAGGAAAATGGCGGCGGGTAGTAGTGCCATGTCCATTGACGTGGCACTCAGTTATTGTCGCGGCGCCAGCCGCGACGCCTTTTCTTTGCCGCAGGAACGCGGCTGTGCAGGGAACGATAAGGTTTCGTTCTTGGCGCGAAGGTACAATATCAATTCCACTTCTGTGGGTATTACAAACGCTATTGGCAAGGACTATGCAGAGCGTGGGCATTGTTGCTCAATGTATTGTACATATGAGCGTGGGCGAATCAGGCTTGAATTGTACAAATGGGCTGTTTACTTTTTAAGGTGAAAACGTTTGCTATAGCTTGAAAAGGTGTATTGCTACGCCACATTAAGGCTTGAAAAGGTGCAATAGGTTAAAACACAAGCATGTATGAGACGTAAAATTTACGAGCAGATTCTCGACTGGAAAAACAGGAGTAAAGCGTTGCGGGGCGATGAGGATGGCTGAAAGCCATCCCGAACCCGACGAAGGCGGGTTTGCTTGTAGCCCGGGGCAAGCGACCGAAGGGAGCGACACCCCGGGTAACGCAGCGCGCGATCCACGCCCTGCAAGGGCAAAAGCTTTAGTAGAGGGCAACGCCCTCGCTAAGCGAATATGTGCCCTTTGAACCATCGCCCACCGGGGGTGCTGCCCCCTTTTAGGGCTTTTGCACTTACAGCGCGAGGAGGGCTCGTCGCGTTACCCAGGGTGTCGCTCCCTTCGGTCGCTGGCCCTGGGCTACAGGCTCTCCCTCCTGCGGAGGTCGTGGGATGGCCTTCTGCCATCCTGCCCCCCCCTAACTTTATGGCAATTGAGCATATCCTGCTATGGTATGTGATACACATAATTCTTTTATAATGGCTCATGCATCACAAAACGTGCTGGTAATATCGCTCTGCCCGATAAATCAACTAATCAGCAAACACGTAGCGTTCATCATAGTCAATATCGTATAATTTCAAGAAGGCTATGTATTCGTCTCGGAACGACAAGCGCATGTGATGTTCCTTCTGTTTTTCAACATAGGTTATCGTTTTATTCACCATAGAGCGGCTAACTGAGAACGCGGCATATCCTGCCTGCCACAAGAAATTCTTGTACCTGTCATCAATGTTTTTTATCCATCTGCTGCTGTTGCGTTTCACTTCCTCAACAAGATGTGACAGCCGTTCATCTTTCGATAATAGAAAGACAATGTGCACATGGTCGCCGACGCCTCCAATGCGGATAGTCTTACAACCTGTTTCGTTAATCAATTGGCCTATATAACTGTGGATGCGGTCCAAATGTTCGTCCAAGATCTTTGGGCTTGTGGATTTTATATGAAAGATGAGATGTAGAAATATCTTGGATAACGATTGAGCCATATTGTATATTTGTTAGAGTGGCATATAGTGCTCACAGTAGTTGTCGTTATGCCTCGCGAGGGAAGGCCTTCGGCCATCCTCAACGCAGCTTATAGACTTATCTATTAAAATGTCTTACATTCAACTCATTGTGAAAGTTCACCGAACAGCAATAATATTTTAGACGACAACAGGGACAACATAAACAACTTCATGTGTTGTCTTGGTTGTTATAGTTGTCGTGCTTTTATTCTTTATTATTGCTGTCCGGTAAAAGCGTTGCGGGTCGGCGGATGGCTGAAGGCCATCCCAAACCCGACGAAGGCGGATTTGCTTGTAGCCCGGGGTCAGCGACCGAAGGGAGCGCCACCCCGGGTAGGCCGCCAGAGCGATCCACGCGCTGTAAGTGCAAAAGCCATAGTAGAGGGCAACACCCTCGCTAAGCGGACATGTATCGCTTGAATTATTGCCAACCGGGGGCGCTGCCCCCTTTTAGGGCTTTTGCACTTACAGCGCGAGAAGGGCTCGTCGCGTTACCCAGGGTGTCGCTCCCTTCGGTCGCTGGCCCTGGGCTACAGGCTCTCCCTCCTGCGGAGGTCGAGGGATGGCCTTCAGCCATCCTCAACGCCGCCTATGGGGCTTATACTATGGAAACAATCTGCGGCACAACACATTGTGACTGTTTACCGGACAGTAATAATTATATATGTGTGTGTCGCGTCGGCGGAGGCTTCTCCCACATTCCCGTCACAATCATGTAGAATCAGCGTCACACGGTCGTAACAACGTTGTCGTTCCTTTGCACCGTCAACGAGAGAGAAAACCAAGCCCTCGCTGACAGATTGCATAATGACGAAAAAACTGACAACCATTCTCTTCCTTATTCTGGCCGGCGTGCAGATGGCCTTGGCCGGCATCGTCAAGGGCATCGTCACCGATGCCGCCACCGGCGAGCCGCTCATCGGCGCCACTGTGACCTACGCCAACGGGCGAGGCACCAATACCGACGTCGAGGGCCGCTTTACCCTGCAGATTCCCAAAGGCCGCTACACCCTGACGGCACGCTACATCGGCTATAAAAACGCTACCCTCCAAATCGTCGTGACCAATGCCACACAGGAGGTGACGCTCAGCCTCGAAGAGGACGAAACCGCCCTGAGTACCGTCACCGTCACCGCCGAGGCCCGCCGCAACACCGCCGCCGCCATGGCCCGCGAACAGCAAGAGGCCCACGTGTCGCTCATCAACGTCTCGGAGCAGCAGATACGGCGCACGCAGGACAAGGATGCCGGCGAGGTGATACGCCGCATACCGGGCATCAGCATCATCGACGACCGTTACGTCATGGTGCGCGGCCTCTCGCAGCGCTACAACAATGTGTGGATGAACGGCGCCGCCGTGCCCTCGAGCGAGGCGGACCAGCGCGCCTTCTCGTTCGACATCATCCCCTCGTCGCAAATCAGCAACATGAAGGTGGTGCGCTCGGCGGCGCCGGAATATCCGGCCGACTACACCGGCGGCTTCATCGTCATCAACACCAAGGACGTGCCCACCACCGACACATGGAGCATCAGCGTGGGCAGCGGCATCAACAGCGTGACGCACTTCGACCGGCGTCAGACCTACGCCGGCAGCGGCACCGACTTCCTTGGCTTCGACAACGGTCTGCGCACCTTGGACCACGGCATACACACCGCACTGACGCCGCAGGGCAACGGCTATGCCCTGTTGGGCAACGGGCTGAACAACGACTGGACGGTGAAGGCGCGCCGCCCGTTGCCCGACATCAGTCTGTCGGGCAACCTGTCGAAGCGCTGGCAGACGGCGGCCGGACAGACATGGGGATTGAACGCCGGTATGAACTACAGCAACACCACGCGCACGCTGGACGATATTCAGAACAACCTCTTCGGCGCTTACGACCGGACGCACGACCAGTCGAACTACCTGCGCCGCGCCAACGACTACCAGAGCACGGACAATGTGCGCCTTGGCGCCATGCTGGGCCTGGTATGGCTCTCGCCCGACAACGACCACCGCGTCGAGCTCAAGCAACTCTTCAACCAGATGGGCAAGAACCGCTACACCTACCGCCGCGGCTATGATGCGCAGAGCGACTACATGGAGCAGGCCGAATACTACTACCAAAGTCGTGCTACCTACAACTTGGGTCTGTCGGGTCGTCACCACCTCGGCTTGGACGACCTGCTCGACTGGAACTTGGGCTACGCCTATGCCAATCGCAACCTGCCCGACCGCCGACGCTACACCATCTATGGTCAGGAAGACGGCAGTCTGGAGGTGGAGAACCTCAACGACATCAACCGCGAGTTTTCCTATCTGGGCGAACACATCTGGTCCGGCGGTGCCAACTGGAAGCACGACCTCGATCTGAACGGATGGAAGCCCACCATCAAGGCTGGCGCCTATGCCGAGCGCCGTAGCCGCAAGTACGACACGCGCTTCTTCACCTATGCCTGGCCCACGGGACAACTGCCGCAGACCATGCGCGACCTCGACGTCACCACCGGTCTGCTGACCGATGCCAACTATGGCCCAGACGGTCTCTACCTGCTCGAACAGGTGGATTGGAGCAACAACTATGAGGCCCGCAACACCCTGGCCAGCGGCTATGCCGCCGTCTTGATTCCGCTCTTCGACAACCGCCTCGAAGCCTATGGCGGCGTGCGTTACGAATCGGCCCATACGCGTCTCATATCGCACACGCAGCGCCAAGCCTACTCTCCGCTGGCCACTACCTACGACTATAACGACCTCTTCCCCTCCGTCAACTTCACCTACCACCTCACCCCCGAACAGCAGTTGCGCATGGCCTACGGCCGTACCACCAACCGCCCCGAGTTTCGCGAACTCTCCACCAGCGTCTATTACGACTTCGACCTGGCCTCCAACGTGCAGGGTAACCACAACCTCAAGCCCGCCTACGTCGATAATCTGGACCTGGGCTGGGAGTGGTACCCCCATGCCGGCGAGGTGGTCAGCCTCTCGCTCTTCTACAAGCACTTCCGCAACCCCATCGAATGGACCTACACCGTGGCCGGCGGCACCGACCTGGTCTATTCCTACCTCAACGCCGAGGGCGCCGACAACTACGGCATCGAGGCCGACATCCGCAAGCAACTCGACTTCCTCGGTCTGCCGCAACTCTCGCTCTCGCTCAATGCCTCGTGGATCCATTCGCGGGTGACCTTCGCCCCTGGCAGCCATGAGCGCAACCGCCCGATGCAGGGCCAGTCGCCCTACCTTGTCAATGCTGGCGTGTTCTACAGCAGCGACCCGGGCCACCCCTCCGCCGCCTGGCAGAAAGGCTGGACCGCCGCCCTCATGTACAACGTCATCGGCAAGCGCATCATCGGTGTAGGACGCAGCGTGGGCAGCGGCGAGACCGACGTCCGCGTGCCCGACAGCTACGAGATGCCCCGCCACCAGGTGGACCTCAACGTGGGCAAGGCCCTCGGCCGCTTCGACCTGCGCCTCGCCCTCCGCGATGCCCTGGGCCAGAAGGTAGAATATAAGCAGTTTGAACAGACGCCGCGCGGCGAGGTGCAGCAGATAACGCGCTCCTTCCGCCCCGGACGCACCTTCTCTGTCAGTCTGACGTATAAACTCTAAGCCCCATCCCCCCCTCTCTAATAAGCACCCTTTATGTTCAATCCTATACACAACAAGATGAAAACAAGAAGTTTTCTGCCTGTAGCGCTTTTTGCTACAGCCCTGGGCATGTCTTTTACGGCATGCAGTGATGACGACAACAATGCCCCCGAGGCGCCTGTTGAGGCTTATGTCTGGGGTACCGATGGTAGCATCAAGACCTGCGACCACCTGCTGTTTGATGCTAATGGCCAAGAAGACAACAACGGCACGGTCATCGGCAACGGCGATAAGGAGTTTATCTTCAAAGGCAAGCAGACCATCAAGAAAGGTACCTACCTGCTCCGCGGCTGGGTGTATGTCGCCGCCGGCTCCGAACTGACCATCGAGCCGGGCACCATCATCAAGGGCGAGAAGGAGTCTGCCGCCTCCCTCATCGTCGAGCCCGGCGCCAAAATCTACGCTCAGGGCACGGCCACGCAGCCCATCGTCTTCACCTCGGCACAGCCCAAAGGCAGCCGCCGACCCGGCGACTGGGGTGGCCTCATCATCTGCGGCAACGGCCTTAACAACAAGGGCGTTCTGGGCCAGCAGATTGAGGGCGGCCCGCGCACCAAGCACGGCGGCAACGACGCCGCCGACAACAGCGGTGTGCTCAGCTATGTCCGTGTGGAGTTTGCCGGCTATCCCTTCCAAAAAGACAAGGAAATCAACGGCATCACCTTCGGCAGCGTAGGCGCCGGTACGAAGGTGGACCACCTGCAGGTCAGCTACTCCAACGACGACTCCTATGAGTGGTTCGGCGGTAATGTCAACTGCCGCTACCTCGTGGCCTTCAACGGCTGGGACGACGAGTTCGATACCGACAATGGCTACGCCGGCAAGGTGCAGTATGCCCTCTCCGTGCGTGACCCGCGCATTGCCGATACTTCGCAGTCGAACGGCTTCGAGAGCGACAACGATGCCGACGGCTCGCTGACGGAGCCCTTCACCACCGCCACCTTTTCCAACGTCACCTTCGTAGGCCCCATGGGTCGCGACGGCTTTGAGAATACGCCCGACTATATCAACGGCGGCAGCATGTTCCCGCAGAACGGTTCGGCCCTGGGCAAATTCCAAGCCGCCATGCACATCCGCCGCAGCAGCCACCTGGCCTGCTTCAACTCCGTGGCCATCGGCTACCCCATCGGCCTCATCATCGATGCCGAGAAGGGCAACACGCAGGAATATGCCAAGGCCGGCCACCTCAAACTGCAGGACATCGTCTTCGCCGGCATGGGCATCACCGGCAGCGACGCCAACAAACGCTATGAGGACAACCTCTACGACGCCGCCACCAAGACCGTCATCGACGCCGCACAGGCATCGTACAGCAGCACCTTCTTCAAGGCGCAGCCGGGCAACCGCCTCTTCGCCTCGGCCGACGACCTGAAGCTCGCTCAGGCCACGCCCCAGCTGCCCGCCATCCTCCCCGCCTCGGGCTCGCCCCTGCTCGGCGCCGCCCACTTCGACGACATCCTCCTCGGCAACTGGTTTGAGAAGGTCAACTACATCGGCGCCTTCTCCGCCAACGACAACTGGCTCAACGGCTGGACCGAGTTTGACCCCGAGAACGCCGACTATTGATGGCTTAGTCCCATACGTAAAGCACGTAACGGCCGCACAGCACGAAACATATCACCATACGGAAACGGCCCGCAGCGACATCACGCTGCGGGCCGTTTGTGGGTTGGGTGGCGTCAGGCGCCTTCTCGGTTTCCCATCTGCGCCTTCCAGACCATCCACGAGAAGGGGTCGCACGCCGAGCGGTCGCCCTGTTCGTAGAAACTCGGTGCGAAGCCGCTCAGGTCCTTAAACTCCCGCGTCATGTGGGCCTGGTCGTAGTAGCCGCTCTGCCATGCTGTTTCGACCAGTGACAAGCGTCCGGTCTTCATGCGGCGCAGGGCATCGTGGAAGCGGTGCAGGCGCAGGTATCTCTTGGGCGTCATACCCACGAAGTCGGCAAAGAGACGGTTGAATTGTTTGGTGCTGAGGCAGGCCGCCTGCGCCATATCGCCCACCGCCGTCGATTCTCTCTGCTGCCCGACGGTGTGGAAGGCCGCGGCGATGCGCTGCCGGTTGTATTCGCGCCGCTTGTCGGCGCGTAACCGGCGGATGAAGAAGGCGTCGAAGATGCGGAAGCAGGTGGTCACACTGTCGGCCGTCATCACCTGCTCCTCGAGTACCTTCAGGTCGGCGTCGTTCAGGTCAGAGGGCGTGAGCAGCAGGTTGAAAAGGTCCGACATGGGCATGTCGAAGAACATGCGGGCGCCATAGGGTTGAAACTCCACGCCCACCATCTCCAGTCCGCCGCCCGTGGCCACATCGAAATAGTCCGTCCGCGGCCCGCCCAGACAGGTCGCCATCGTGCCGTAGTCGCCGAAGCGTATGCTCTGGTTGCGGCAGAAGTTGAGCCCCATGCAGCCGTTCGACACCAAGCGCTGCACGATGGGGGTTTCCCCGCCCTTGAGGTAGTGGTAGGCGTGGATATAGGGGCGCAGGGGCGCGGCGGGGGTGAAGAGTTGGAAAATCATAGACGTTAGCGGCTGACGTATTTCTTCCCCATGTAGATGAAGCCGCCCTTTGGCGGCCGGTTGCTGCGGCGGCCGTCCAGGCTGATGTAGGGCAGCCGGGCGGGTTTGCTGTCGATGAAGATGTGGGGCCCGGTGCTGTCGGTGTCGTTGGGCATGGGGAGCCGGTAGGGGTCGGCCAAGGCCTGTGCCACGCAAGCCTTGCACAGCGGGTAGTTGCTTTCTGTGATGGGCAAGCGGTCGTTTGGATACTTGCTGTCCACAGCGATCATGCGCTGCGACGGTGGCAGGTCAAGGCACGATGTGTCAAAAATTGGGCGGCAGACCGTTTCAAAGACACACATGGCTGCGATATATCGTCCGACACCCAGCACCAGGTGTATGCCGTCGCGCGTCAGGTAGCGCCCATCGTTGAGCGATGTCTGGCGCGCCGTCTGTAAGGCTGTTCCTGCGGGGATGACCAGGTCAATGCCGTCGGCCGGGCAGTGTGTGCGGGCGATGTCGGCAATCTTCTCCCATCCCGCCCTGTCCACCGGGCCGTGGGTGAAGTATGGCGCGACGGACCAGGTCAGGAGCCAGGCGATGCGTGCCTGTGGACATAGCGTGCGGATGACCCGGCAGAGCGAGTCCATGTGCGGCTCGTAGGTCTCCTCCTTGTCGCTCATGCGCGATGCCTGCTGGATGATTACGACGTCCCAGGGCTCGCCCAGCAGTTCGCGCACCGTGCGGCACGAGTCGCCCGTGGCCAGTTTGCCGCCCATATGGAAGCGGTACTTGATGGGGCGGTCTTCACGGATATGCTGGCACCAGTACTCGAGGGTGGCCCCGGCATACATTACGCAGTCGATGGTGTACTGCCGCGTGTTGACCCCGGCGTCCTCCAGTTGTTGGGGCAGCATGTGTGAGGCATCCAGACTGAAACTGTTGCCGAGGAACAGCAGGCGCATCTGCGGCTTGTCGTCGTCGCCGGTCGTGGCGGCTGTGCGCGCATGTCCCGTCATGGATAGCCAAAGACAGAGCCATAGCGAAAGGAAGAAGGTGGTTTTCATGGTATGAGATAGTCGTCAAGGCTTTGTGGCAATGTCGGTCCAGCGCTGTCCGTCCCAGCGCCACTGGCGGCGCGTGAGGTAGGGGCGGAGGCCCTGCGGCAAGCGCTCGGCGTAGAGCGTGGCGCTGAGCGTCCGCGTGGCCATGTCGATGGCGAAGACCACCGGCGCCGTGATGAGCGTACGTTGCCACTGCTTCCGCGTCAGCACAGGGATGCTGTCGGGGATAGCGGCCAATGCGGCGGCGCTGCACGTCGGCGCCTGCCAGTCGTCGATTTCCGCCAGCGAGTCGGCATCCTCCGTCCGGCAGCGGCGCCACAGCGTCAGCGTGGGCTCGCCGCCCTCGGCCGTGATGCAGTGGATGGTGAGGAAGCGCTCCTGTCCGTCGGTGGTGCGCAGGCGGCAGATGTCCCAGGTGCTGACCTCCGTCAGCTGGATGCGCAGGTGGTCCGGCGTGCGCACCGTCATGGTGGAGTAGCCCTCGAAGCCGTTCGTCACGCGGGCTGTCATCTGGCTGGCGTTGAGGTCAATCATGTCCAGGCGGGCATTGATGTCGAGCATGCCGATGGCGCTGTCGTCACAGCAGACGAAAGCCGTATCGACGGCCGTGGTCTGGGCTGTGGCAGCGGTAAAGAAGCAGAGGAAGAGCAGCGTGAAAAGCGTGCTGCGGAGCTGGCGTATCATATATAAAGGGGAGGGGGAGATTCTAAGAAAAAAGGGCAGGCGAGGCTTGGGTGCCTGCCGGCGTGGGCTATTGGGCACTGGCGGCTATCCACGGGGCCAGTTCGGGGACGTGCGCCAACACATAGCGGCGCGTCTCGGCCAGATTCTGTGGGGGCGGCTGTGGCAGCCAGCGTATGGGCGTACCGCGGCGCTCCATGCCGCGAAACCACGTCATCTGGCGCTTGGCAAACTGGTGGATGGCTATCTCCAGTTGGCGGAGCATCTCCGCCTCGTCCAGTTGGCCGATGGCGCAGAGCGTGAGGTATTTGTATTCCAGGCCGTAGTAGATAAGGTCGTCGGGGGCGATGCCTTCGGCCAGCAGGCCGCGCACCTCGTCGAGCATTCCCGACCCCATGCGGGCCTTCAGACGTGCCGTGATGCGTCGGCGGCGCTCGTCGCGTCCGGGGTCGAGTCCCAGCGTCAGGCTGCGCAGCGCCTGGCCCGTGCCGCCCGCGGCGTCGGCGCAGCCGCCCTGCAGCGCCAGCTGGCGGTCGTGCTCGGCAATCTCGATGGCGCGGATGGCGCGCTGTGGCGAATCGGTGTCTGTGGTGTTGTGCAGGGTCTTATACTGTGCGAGAATGGCCGTCAGTTCGTCGATGCTCTTTCCCGCCAGACGTGCCCGCAGCGCGGGGTTCTGCGGGGCGGGGTTGATGCGGTAGTCGCGCAGCACGCTCTCGACGTAGAGGCCCGAGCCGCCGCAGAGGATGGCGATGCGGCCGCGCCGGCGCACGTCGTCAAGGGCGCGACCGAAGTCCTGCTGATAGCGGAACAGGTTGTAGCGTGTGCCCGGCTCGACGATGTCGATGAGGTGGTAGGGCACGTGGTGGCCCTCCACGTCGTAGTCGTCGAGGTCTTTTCCCGTGCCCACGTCCATGCGGCGATATACCTGCCGGCTGTCGCCGCTGATGATTTCGGCGTCGAGCAGCGTGGCCAACCGTGCGGCGAAGGCCGTCTTTCCGGAGGCCGTAGGGCCGACGATGGTGATGAGGTCGTAGGGAAACATGGGGTGGGGCGGATCGGGTAATGAAAGGGAGGAAGGGGGGAGGGGTAAAGAAAGAAGAACGCTGAAAAGAACAGCCGCCGCGGAACGGACCATGTCCTTCTGCGGCGGCTGGATGATTGGTCAGACTAAGCGATTAGCCGTTAACCTTTGCCATGTGGGCGATGAGCTCGAGCACCTTGTTCGAGTAGCCGATCTCATTGTCGTACCAGCTGACAACCTTTACGAAGGTGTCGGTCAGGGCGATACCGGCCTTAGCGTCGAAGATAGAGGTGCGGGTGTCACCGAGGAAGTCGCTCGAAACGACAGCGTCTTCGGTGTAGCCCAGAACGCCGGCGAGTTCGCCTTCAGAAGCCTCCTTCATGGCAGCGCAGATTTCTGCGTAGGTAGCGGGCTTGGCGAGGTTTACGGTGAGGTCAACAACCGATACGTCGAGGGTGGGGACACGCATCGACATACCCGTCAGCTTGCCGTTCAGTTCGGGGATAACCTTACCTACAGCCTTGGCAGCACCCGTCGAAGAGGGGATGATGTTGCCGGAAGCGGCGCGGCCACCACGCCAGTCCTTCATAGAGGGACCGTCAACGGTCTTCTGGGTAGCGGTGGTAGAGTGAACGGTGGTCATCAGACCGTCGGTGATACCGAACTTGTCGTTGAGGACCTTAGCGATGGGAGCAAGGCAGTTGGTGGTGCAGGAAGCGTTCGAAACGAACTGCGTACCCTTCACATACTTGTCGAAGTTTACACCGCAAACGAACATGGGGGTGTCGTCCTTCGAGGGAGCCGACATAACAACGTACTTGGCACCAGCCTCGATGTGAGCCTGAGCCTTCTCCTTCGTCAGGAACAGACCGGTAGATTCAACTACGTATTCAGCACCTACAGCGTCCCACTTCAGGTCAGCGGGGTTGCGCTCGGCAGTAACGCGGATGTGGTTGCCATTGACGATGAGTTCGCTCTTCTCAACGTCGGCTTCAATCGTACCCTCGAATGCACCGTGCATGGTGTCATACTTCAGCATATATGCCAGGTAATCTACGGGGCAGAGGTCGTTGATACCTACAATCTGGATGTCGCTGCGGTTCTGAGCGGCGCGGAACACGAAACGGCCGATGCGGCCGAAACCGTTAATACCTACTTTAATCATAATGGTTGATAGAACTTATTAAAAGGTGAAATGTTTCTCTTTTAGGGGGTTGATAATTCAGTGAACTGCTCTCTCAGTGGCTGAGGACCGGCCGCTTGGGCGCAGCCCCGCCTTTTACACGGCAAAAATACGAAATTCTTTTTTCATAGTACAACAATGCCGAGAAAAATTGAAACTTATTTTGCGTTTTTTCTTGCCTTGCAGGGGTAGGGCGGCGTAGATGTTTGTCAGCGGGTGGCGCGTTGCTCCTCTTTTGGGGCGGGTAGCGTCCAGCGGTAGAGGTTGCAGCCGATGAAGTTGCCCGTCATGATGGCCAGATAGAAGGGGATGAGCTGTCCGACGTTTTCGCGGAGGAAGGAGAGCGGGGTGCAGAGGCCGTAGAACGAGTCGGCCACGCAGTGGGGGAAGCCGCAGTTGATGAAGAGCGGCACGCCGACCAGCAGCGGCAGGTATTTGCCCTGGCGCGCGAAGGTGATGGTGGTGGTCATGATGAAGCCGCAGCCGATGGCCAGGATGCCGCAACGCAGCGGACCGATGGCCAGGCGGCCCTCGATGATGCCCTGTGCCGTCTCTTGCAGCGGAAGCGCACTGCACCGCGCCATGAGGGCTACCAGCAGACAGCCGACGATGTTGAACGCGAGGATGAGAAAGAGCGTGCCTACCTCGTTTTTCTTGATAAAGCCTGCCGTGCCCGTATAGAGGCGCAGGGCGTAGTGGACCACGGTGAGCAGGCCGAACGAGAAGAGCACGGCGCCGATGATGCTCTTTTCTGCAAGGTAGCCGAAGCCGGCAATGCCGACGCAGCCGCCGGCAAGGATGGACGATTTGATGGTGCGAATCATAGTAATAGGGGTAGAAGATGTTTCAGGCGGCGCAAATGTACAAAAATAATATGGACTACGGCCGCGTGCCGCGGGCCTTATCTGACGAGGGTGTGCAATGTGACGGGGCGGCTTCCCGGATTTCCTAGATCTTCCGGATCTTCCGGACATTCCGGACATTCCGGATCTTCCGGATTTTCCGGGTTGTCGAGGCCGCCACAAAAAACTGCCGCCGCACGCGCGATATGTAAGGGAAATATCGTACTTTTGCAACCTGTAATTTCAATCCACAGCGAAACCATCCCAACTGCAATGCAACAGAAGATTATCATCCTCGATTTCGGTTCGCAGACCACACAGCTCATTGGTCGCCGTGTGCGCGAACTCGATACATTCTGCGAGATTGTACCCTACAACAAGTTTCCCCACGACGACCCTACCGTCATCGGTGTCATCCTGTCGGGCTCGCCCTACAGCGTCTATGATCCCGAGGCTTTTAAGGTGGACCTCAGCGGCATCCGCGGCCGTCTGCCCATCCTCGGCATCTGCTATGGCGCCCAGTTTATGGCGCAGAGCTACGGCGGCCGCGTCGAGCCCGCCGGCAGTCGCGAGTACGGCCGTGCCCACCTGGGGTATATCGAGCACGACAACCCGCTGTTCCGCGGTTTTGAGGAGGGCTCGCAGGTGTGGATGAGCCACGGCGACACCATCACCGCCATTCCCGAAAACTTCCGCTGCATCGCCAGCACCGACAAGGTGAAGTATGCCGCCTATCAGGCCGAGGGCGAGGCCCTTTGGGGCGTGCAGTTCCACCCCGAGGTGTTCCACTCGCTGCAGGGGACGCAGCTCCTCCGCAACTTCGTCGTTGACATCTGCGGCAGCCGTCAGGACTGGAGCGCCGCCTCCTTCGTCGATACCACCGTGGCCGAACTGCGTGAGCAGCTGGGCAACGACCGCGTCATCCTGGGTCTCTCCGGCGGCGTGGACAGTTCGGTGGCCGCCGTCCTCCTGCACCGTGCCATCGGCAAGAACCTCACCTGTATCTTCGTGGACCATGGTATGCTGCGCAAGAACGAGTTTCGTGACGTGCTGCGCGACTACGAAGGCCTGGGACTCAACGTTATCGGCGTAGATGCCAGCGCCAAGTTCTTCGCCGAACTGGCCGGCGTCACCGAGCCTGAGCGCAAGCGCAAAATTATCGGCAAGGGCTTCATCGACGTCTTCGATGCCGAGGCGCAGAAAATCACCGACGCCAAGTGGTTGGCACAGGGCACCATCTATCCCGACCGCATCGAGAGCCTCAATATCACCGGCAAGGTCATCAAGAGCCACCACAACGTGGGCGGACTGCCCGAGAAGATGCACCTGCAGCTCTGCGAGCCCCTGAAGTGGCTCTTCAAGGACGAGGTGCGGCGCGTAGGCCGCCAGCTCGGTATGCCCGAACACCTCATCACCCGCCACCCCTTCCCCGGTCCCGGTTTGGCCGTCCGCATCCTCGGCGACATCACCCCCGAGAAGGTGCGCATCCTTCAGGACGCCGACGACATCTTTATCCGCGGCCTGCGCGAATGGAAGGTGAAGGGCGACGACGGCAGCGAAGACACCTTATATAATAAGGTATGGCAGGCCGGCGTCATCCTGCTCCCCGTCAAGAGCGTCGGCGTCATGGGCGACGAGCGCACCTACGAGCGTGCCGTGGCCCTGCGTGCCGTGACCAGCACCGACGCCATGACCGCCGACTGGGCCCACCTGCCCTACGAGTTCATGGCCCGCGTGTCGAACGACATCATCAACCATGTCAAGGGCGTCAACCGCGTCTGCTACGATATCTCCTCCAAACCGCCTTCGACCATCGAGTGGGAATAATCGCCCGCTAAGCCATAGAAAGGCACTCTTTGTCCGGTGAGCGACTCACGGCAAAGAGTGCCTTTTCGCCCATTAGGCGGCATTGCTCCGCAACCTACATTATATACTGTTACACTCTATCTCAGTCATGAACGGCCTATATACCCTCATTCTGCTCATCCTCTCCAACATCTTCATGACCTTCGCTTGGTACGGTCACCTGCGGCTCCAGGCCTCCGGCATCAGCAAAAACTGGCCCCTGCTGGTCGTCGTTCTCTTCTCGTGGGGCATCGCCCTCTTTGAATACCTCTGTCAGGTGCCCGCCAACCGCATCGGTTTTGTGGGTAACGGCGGCCCCTTCACTCTGGTTCAGCTCAAGGTCATCCAGGAAGTGGTTTCGCTCCTCGTCTTCACCGTCGTCGCCTCGATGATGTTCCGCGGCGAAGCCCTCCACTGGAACCACTTCGTGGCCTTTCTCTTCCTCGTGCTTGCCGTCTATTTCGTCTTCCTGAAATGAGTGCGGCCGATAATCCCGACGCCCGCCGACAGGAGAAAGCGCTGTGGCGCCATTTTTCAGAAGGCGTGCGCCATTTCCGCCTTATCGGCGAGGGCGACCATATCCTCCTCGGCCTCTCGGGCGGGAAAGACTCCCTCGCCCTGCTCGCCCTGCTCGGTCAGGCCGCCCGTCGCTCCGGCGGCCGCTGGCGCGTCACGGCCCTCCATGTCCGCATCGACAGCGTCCGCTACCAGAGCGACACCGCGTACCTCGAAGCCCGGGCCGCTGCTGCCGGCGTGCCTCTACTCGTCGAGACCATCCACGTCGAGGCCGACCGCAAGGCCCGCCGCTCGCCCTGCTTCCTCTGCGCATGGGAACGCCGCAAGGCTCTGTTCAACACCGCCCAACGCTTAGGCTGCAACAAAGTGGCGCTCGGTCATCACCAGGACGACATCCTGCTCACCGCCCTGATGAACCTGACCTACAGCGGCACCTTCTCCACCATGCCCGCCCGCCTGACGATGCGCAAATTCCCCGTGACCATCATCCGTCCCCTGTGCATGGTGCGCGAAGCCGAACTGACCGCCTATGCGCAGCGGCACAACCTCACTCCCGTAGTCAAGACATGTATCTACGACAAAGCCTCCACTCGCGCCGCGGTGCGCGAGGTCTTCGCCCTGCAGGAGCGCCTCAACCCCGAATACCGCTACAGCCTTTGGCACGCCCTGATAAAGAGCGGCGCTCTGGTGCAGAAAACCGACGATGCCGACGGCAACGACGACGAAGCACTTGCCGAATGAGCGTGGCTGCGAGAAAATGTTGTCCGGCGTCAAGGATTTACCATTATTTTGCGGATTGTAGCCTCTGAATGTCTCGAAATCGTAGTAAAAACGGCTTGCAACGAAGGGAAAATTTGACGAACGTTTTGCAGTTCGTTGAAGAATGCCTATATTTGGACCGTGAATCACACCTTGTTTGAAGTAAAACCATCTTAATTCCTTTTACCCTATGAAGAAATGCTACCTTTTTCTTACGGCGCTCTTCGCTCTGCTGAGCCTGACGCCCATGAAGGCCGCAGATGTCATCACGGCCTTGAGTGAGCCTATTCGCGACTTTACCGAGCTCAAGGAAGGTGACCAGCTCGTGCTCTTCTGCCACGGTACCACGGATGCCTCGAACGCCGAGTACCACACCCGTTACGCCTATCTGCAGGAAGGCGATAACAACATGCTCTACATCAACCGTAACCTCCAGCTCGGAAAGACCAGTTCGTCGGACTATATCTGGACGGTCATCGAATGTGAGCAGGTGGATGGCGCTGCCAACATCAAGTTGAAGAGTCCCCGCGGCAACTACTTCCCCAACTTCCCCTACGACGAATCCAGCCAGTGGAACAAATGGCCGGGCCGCTCGGGCGATGAGCCGGGTGTCATCACCGTCACCGCTACCGAGTTTGGCGACAGCCTTTTCTTCTTTATGGATGAGAACGGCGTCTATTTCAATGGCCAGAACTGCTCCGATAATGGTGTCGCCAACTTCGTAGGTTGGAATACCGCCGGCGGCAACTCGCTCTACATGATCTACCGCGCCACCGTTGAATCGCGCGACACCTACGAGGTGATGCTCCACCTCATGGATCAGGATGAGCAGTACATCGATCTGGGCTCGACGGAGAACCCCCTCACCTATACCTGCGTCACGGGCGACTCCATCAACCTGCCCAGCATCACCCACTACTCCTTCGTCAACGCGCTCAACAACGACTTTGAGCCCGTTGAGTTCCCCATCCACGTAGAGGAAGAGGACATCGAGGTGATGGTTTACTACGAGAAGTGGCCGCTTGTTACCGTAGTATGCTACGACCAGAACGGCAACCAGATTGAAGGCAAGACCTTCGAGCAGTGGTACGAAAAGGGCTCGAAGTTCGTCGCTCCTACCGCCGCCCAGATGGGCATGGGTTGGACCCTCGTTACCACCGATTATGACGACCACACCGTCACCGAAGACCAGCTCATCGAACTGACCTACGCTTGGAATCCCACCGTCGGTCTGCCCTTCCAGCCCACCACGGTAACCGACGGCGCCTTTGCTGAAGGCACCAAGTTCTACGCCCTCAAGATTCGCGACACCGGCTACATCTACCCGCAGGATGACGCTCCCGAACTCAAGATTACCAACACCTTCGATGCCAGCGGTGCCGATCGCTACCTGTGGGCCATCACCGGTGACCTGGACCATGGCTTCCAACTCTTCAACAAAGCCAAGGGTGCCTCGATGCAGGCCTACACCGTAGGTACTGGCAACGCTACGCCCATCCAGCTTGGTGACGCTGCCGCCATCGCCGAGGCCGGTGAAGAGGCAGTGACCGCGTTCAACCTCGTTGTCAACGGCACCGGCTTCTCCCTCGCCGCATCGACCGACGGCAACGCCTGCATGAACCGCTTCGGCGGCGCCACGGGTGAAGACCTCAAGTACTGGAACAGCAGTTACAGCCCCGGCGACGTGGGTAGCCGCATCACCTTCGTTGAGTTCACCGACGAGCAAATCGAGAACATGCTCTTTGCCGACGTGCTGAACGTCCTCAAGTCGGAAGGCTGCGTAGGTGGCTACACCGCCGAACAGCTCGCCGGAGTTCGCGCCGCCTACAACGCCAAGAACATCACCACCGCTCAGGATGCTGTCGCCGCCCTCGAGGGTGAAGAGACCATCGCCTTCGACCCCGCCAAGAGCTACTACATCATCAGCGCTTACCGCGGCTTCTGCGTAAGCCAGCCCGAAGCCACCTACGCCATCTACGCTTCGGCCACCGACTCTGTGAAGTGGGCCGCTCTCGAAGAAGGCAACGATGCCTACAAGTGGACCTTCTACAACAACCAGCCCGAAGTCATCGGCGACACCGTTTACTATGTGAACAACGTGGCTCAGAGCAAGTCCATCGCCAGCTTCCGCTATGGTCAGAAGGCCTGCCTCTACAACATTGATAATGTCAAGGAGACCACCGACGCGAGCATCGTTTATGCTGAAGGCGTCAAGGCACCCTTCGAGTTCCGCGCTTCTACCGCCGTGCCCAACGCCACCCGCCTGGTACACAACTACGGCGCTTCCATCGTCACCCTCTCTGCTTACCAGGGTTCGATAGCCGGTACGGCAACCAGTGGCCTCATCACCACCTACAACACCGACGACGTCTCCTATCCTACGGCATGGCGTCTGAAGGTGGCCGGCGACGTGGCAACCGCCATTGACGGCATCAGCGCCGACAAGGCCAATAACGGCCGCATCTACGACATCACCGGTCGTCAGGTGAAGAATGTCGGCAAGGGCCTCTACATCATCAACGGCAAGAAGGTGGTTCGCTAACCTCCCGCTTACTGCCCATACACTGAAATCCTTAAAGGGGCTGCGTCCACACCGGGCGCAGCCCCTTGTCTGTATAGCCCTTGTCGTTAGCCCGAGTAGGCACGTAGCCGCCCCATTTGCCATAGGCAGCCTGCGCATTTGTCAGCTGTACAGGGCAAAACCGTGTCGGAATTGTGAAAAAAGTATATGATTCCTTACATTTGTGAGGAAAAGACTTGCAGATTCCTCCTGACGCCGTAAATTTGCAATGTGTTTTTCATAGTATTAGATTTAAGGTTAACAAGGTTGGGATACAGAGGTATCCCTTTTTTTATGCATTGAAGTACCCTTGGCCGACGCTGTGCCCGGATATTACCGCGGCCGAAGAGCGGCTGAAGAGCGGCCGATAGGCGTCACGGAACCGGGCCGAAGATTCGCCGATGATTCGCCAATGAAAACAGGCTGTGAAAAACATGGAGGCAAAGCCCGCCCATACTGAAATAATCATTAATTTTGCAGTGATTTTCGCTTTCCAAAAATCGCTATGGACCAATCCAAGATATTCAAGATAGACCTGGACGAAATTGTCCGCAGCAAAGCCGGCGACAAAGCCCGCCGCGTGCCCCGCTTTGTCATCTCGTGGCTCAAGCGGAAGATACATCAGGACGAAATCAACGAGTTCCTGGAGCGCGAGGGCGACAAGCAAGGCGTGCCATGGCTCAACGACTGCGTTGAGTTTCTGGACATGAAGCTCGATGTGCAGGGTATGGAGAACCTGCCCGCCCCCGACGACGGCCGCCTCTACACCTTCGTCAGCAACCATCCCCTCGGCGGACAGGACGGCGTGGCATTGGGCGCCATCCTCGGTGGCCACTACGACGGCCGGGTGAAGTACATCGTCAATGACCTGCTGATGAACCTCTACGGTTTGGCGCCCCTCTGCATTCCCGTCAACAAGACCGGCGGGCAAAGCCGCCAACTGCCCATGATGGTCGAGGCAGGCTTCAAGAGCAACGACCATATCATCATGTTCCCCGCCGGCCTGTGCTCACGCAAGCAGCACGGCGTCATCCGCGACCTGCCTTGGGCAAAGGCCTTCGTGGTGAAAAGCGTGGAGCATCAGCGCGACGTCGTCCCCATACACTTCGGCGGGCAAAACTCCAAGTTCTTCTACCGGCTGGCTAACGTCAGCAAGCGCCTCGGCATCAAGTTCAACATCGCCATGCTCTACCTTGTGGACGAAATGTTCAAGAACCGCCACAAGACCTTCACGGTGAAGATAGGCAAACCCATCCCCTGGCAGACCTTCGACAAGAGCAAGACACCCGCCGAGTGGGCCGCCTATGTGCAAGACTTGGTGTACCAACTTTGAGGCACGCGCCTAAACCAACCCTACAGAAACTATCCACCCATTTTATGGAAGACATCATACAGCCGGTAGAACGGCATTTGCTGAAAGCCGAACTTACGCCGGAGCACAGACTGCGGTCAACCAATAAGAGCAACAACGAAATCTACGTCGTCACCTACCAGCAGGCACCTAATGTGCTTCGCGAGATAGGCCGCCTGCGCGAGATTGCCTTCCGTGCTGCCGGCGGCGGTACGGGCAAGGCCCTCGACCTGGACGAGTTTGACACCTGCGAGCACCCCTACTACCAACTCATCGTGTGGTGCCCCGAAGACGAGCAGATACTCGGCGGCTACCGCTTCCTGCCGTCGCACGAAATACAGTTTGAGCCCTCCGGACAGCCCCATCTGGCCACCGGCCACATGTTCCACTTCTCGCAGCAGTTTATCGACAACTACCTCAGCGAGACCGTCGAACTGGGCCGCTCGTTCGTCACCCTCGAATACCAGAGCACGCGCCAGTTGGCCAAGAGCCTCTTCGCCTTGGATAACCTTTGGGACGGCCTCGGCGCACTCACCGTCGTCATCCCCGGACTCAAGTACTTCTTTGGCAAGATGACCATGTACCCCTCGTTCAACCCCCAGGCGCGCGACATGATCCTCTTCTTCCTCAACAAGCACTTCGGCGACAAGGACCGTCTGGTCTATCCCGTGGACCCGCTCCGAATAGGCACCGACCCCGAGCGTCTCGCCGCCCTCTTCGTGGGTAAGGACTTCAAGGAGGACTACTTCATCCTCAACACCGAGGTGCGCAAGTTGGGCTACAACATCCCGCCTCTGGTCAACGCTTACATGAGCCTGAGTCCCACCATGCGCGTCTTCGGCACCGCCATCAACCACGAGTTTGGCGAGGTCGAGGAAACCGGCATCCTCATTGCCGTGGACGAGATTCTCGAGCAGAAGCGTATGCGCCATATCGACACCTTCGTCGAGGAACATCCCGAATCGATGGAGTTCTTCCCCACCTTCTCTTGGAAATCTAAAGAATAAAGAAGCCTATGCCTACCGCCGGTTATCCCCAACAGACCTATGCCGTCCCCGTCTGCCGCTACTGCCAGACGCTGGACCTGCGCGACAATCCCGAACTCATCGCTGAATACCGCCGCCTGCACAGCGCCGAGGGCATCTGGCCCGAGATTATGGCCGGCATCCGTGCCGTTGGCATTCTGGAGATGGAAATCTACCTCCTCGGCACCCGCCTGTTCATGATTGTTGAAGCCCCCGCCGACTTCGACTGGGACAGTGCCATGCAGCGCCTCGCTACCTTACCGCGGCAGGCCGAATGGGAAGCCCTGACGGCCAAGTATCAGCAGGCCGGCGCCGGCGCCACCTCTAACGAGAAGTGGCAACTGATGGAGCGCATCTTCCACCTGTACAAATAAATCTACGCTGACAACGGCACACCTACGTCTGCAAAGACGTCAGTGTAAGTCAAAGAAGAAGGGCTACCACAGTTTGCAGAAGATTTGCTCTGCGGCTGTGGTAGCCCTTCTTCTGTGAGGATTGCTCTATCCTAACCCAACTTCAACGCCGAATACTATTACACATCGGCCATCACGCGGGGGTTCATCCCGATAGCGAGAACCGACATTTCTACAAATCTTCTTTTAGGAAAGTTTAACGGTATCGACTGCAAATTTGCCCGTTTCGCCCTCCGATTTGGCGGTCGCCCAATCGCGCCACACGGTTTGGGCGACGGTTTTTACGGTTTGGGCGACAGAAAAAACAGTCGCCCAAACCGTGGAAGTGCCTTTAGGACACGAAAAAAGGGCCCCACAGAGGCCCTTATCTTCATTTCCACTGCAAAGATACAACA
>JALEZQ010000048.1 GCA_022772475.1 Bacteroidales bacterium
GTATAGTCGGCTATCTTCGTGGGATATTCCTTGCGCTTGATTTGGTCTATGGCAGTGTCGGCTGAATGATTGAACTTCAGTTCTATTACCAATGCGGGCTTGCTGACGTTGCGACGGGGAATCATCACGAGGTCGGCATAACCCTTGCCAGTGGCGTATTCACGGTGAATGACATACTCGTTCCTTGCCCATATATATGCCACTGAAAGAACACATGCCAAGGAGTTTTCGTCGTTGTAGGAGAGGATGCTAGTGTGCTCGTCATGAGCCTGGTCAATGCCTTTTGCCACAGCTTGCTCGTTGCCAGATAGGGTGGCTTCAAGCAATGATTTGGAATTCTGTATAGTCTTTACCAAAGGTTCCCATGTGGTAGCGCTAATAGCGTTGTTCATTTCGTCAGCCACCTCCTTGTTTGGAATGTAGCATTCTTGTTCTTTTTCGTCGTATGCCAAATAGCCAAGGTGTATCAGTACGGTGAGAACATCGTTCTTGCTCCTTATTATTCGCATGTCATTACGGAATTCGGTGGTATTTACATAAACATGCTCTCCCGCCAGCATTCGTATGATATCATCCTTCAGTCCGTCGAAATTCATCTGAATGTAGGTATTGACAGAATCGTAGGCTCCCGTGGTTGTCCAATAGCTTTTGCAAACTCCACGTTGTAAGGCTTTCATGACAGAGTAAGGGTTGTATATGGATTTTTCTCTGCCGATATTATATCCGTCATACCACATTTTCAACTCGTCCATAGACGCGTTGTGTTTCTCTGCCAACATCTTCACCTCTTCCTTTGTAAATCCAAAGCATGGGGCAAGGAAGGCTGGGTCAATCATTGAGTACTCGCAGAAGTTGTTTAATGCCGACTCGGTGTTGTATTTCTTGATTGGGAGAATGCCGGTGAGATAGGCTCCGGCAAAGACAGTGTTTGAACCCGAGCCCTTGAATAGTCGGCGGAGCAAGTCAACGTATGATGTAGTGATGAATTCGTCTGTTCCCATCTCGCGCAGTATCGCATCCCACTCGTCGATAATCATAAAGAAACGCTCGCCCGTGCTGTCACTGATACGGTAGAGGATGTCCATAAGGTCGTCATCATCTTGTGCAGAAATCTGAGGAAAGACACCAAGAATCTCTTTTATAATCTTGTTCTGAATGAGTTTCACAATGTTCCTCTCTCCTCTGTATTTCGTGGTGAAATCGGTCATGTCGATGCTGATGACATAGTACTTGTTCAGATAAGTTCCGAACGATGCGTCCCTTTCCGCTTCCAATCCACGAAACAGTTCCCGTGAGTCGCACGACCTGTCGTAATAGGCACATAACATCTTTGCTGCCATCGACTTGCCGAAGCGGCGGCAGCGGGTGACGCAACTGTAGCGGCTCTCAGAATTGAGCGTCGCGTTGATCAAGGGAATCAGCGATGTCTTATCCACATACTCGTGAGCAACGATGTCTCTAAACTCACTGTTTCCTCTATTAATATATGTACCCATAGTGTGTTGTCTTACGCGGGAGAGCAAACTACTCCCCGCTTTGCCTTGCAATGTTACGAATAATTTCTGAGACAGCGCCTCTGCGCAAGGACAATTCTGTATGTCGCGCTTCGTCCACCACCCCTCGTCGGCGACATCTGCCACATCATCGCCGGGCGCGCCACCGCCGCAGATTCAACGCCCATGCGCGGCAATACGCCGCGAGGAGGAGGGATAGAAAACTCCCCCACCTTGTCGCAGAATCTTCGGGAGAGAGGGCGGAAAAAGGCGATTTGTTTTTCGGCATTTTATGTTGTATCTTTGCTCAGCAGATTACAGAGGGCGCCTTCGGGAGCCCTTTTTTTTGGCCCTCTAAAGGGGATTTACGGTAAGGGCGACTGTTTTTACGGTCGCCCAAAGCGTAAAAACAGTCGCCCAAAGCGTGATGGCTGTCGCGCTGATGGGGTGTTCAGACGCACAAAGGGGCCTGACGGTAGCCGGATGGCCGTTAAAGATTCCTAAATTTTTACCGCGCAAACGGGCGATGATCGAACACTCGTGTGCAAAACGTGAAGTCCGCCCCGCCTATTCGGCATGGATTTGGCCACCCGCTGAACATACCGGCGGGGAGATATGGCGGACGATATTCAGTCCGCCGGTATGGCGACGGAGGGAGCAAAACAAACCAAATGCACGCATGAGGAGGGACGTTATCGTGGCCAGCCACTGCGCGAGCCATTCCAACGGGTAAAACCATAGATAATTACAGGCGAAAAATTGGGGAAATACGGGCCGTTTGTGAAAAAAATTGTATCTTTGCAGCCGCTATGCCGAGTGACCCTCACATACAGATAGACCTTGCCGCCATGGCAAAAAGCGGCTCCACAGCCAGTTACACCCTGGACGACGCCTTCTTCGGCGCGCTGGACCAGGAGGAACTGACGGGTGGACAAATTGTCGTGGAGGCCGGTGTGCGCCAGAAATACGGCGAAGTCTATGAGGTGCGCTGCCACATCGAGGGCGAAGTGCGCACCCCGTGCGACCGCTGCTTGGAGGACGTCACCTACCCCGTCAGCATCGACGAGACGCTGAAGGTTTTCCCTGAGGGCGAGGCGCCGGCCGACGACGACATGGCGCGCGAGTGCGCCGGGCGCAACCCCATGCTGGATCTGGCGTGGGACGTCTATGAAGCCATCATCCTGTCGCTGCCCATGCAGCGCGTACACAACGATGGCGACTGTGGCGACAGCGTGCCCGACATCTACCTGCGCGAAAGCGATGACGAGGCTGACGACCTGACGGACGACATCGACGACCTGACGGACGACGAGGCTGACGACGAGGCATAGCCCCCAACGACAACGAAACCCACATACCGCGCTACCCCCCGCGCGCAGCGGCAACGCCGCTCCACGGCCTGGCAACCATTGACGGGGGCACGCGGACAAGGTTTATACCCACAGATATTAACCACCAAAAATACATTTTGCAAAATGGCACATCCTAAAAGAAGACAATCGAAAGCACGTACCCTCAAGCGCAGAACCCACGACAAGGCTGTAGCCCCCACGCTCGCAGTATGCCCCAACTGCGGTGGCTGGCATATCTACCACACCGTATGCCCCACCTGCGGCTACTACCGCGGCAAGCTCGCTGTCGTTAAGGAAGAAACCGTAGAGGAATAATTACGGGCCGGCCCGAGCGGAGAAGCGACATCCTCTTCTCCGCTCGGGCCTGTTTTTTTATAGTAGGTTGCGGCGTCACAGAAGGCTGGCGACCTGCACTCCCCCAGTGGCCTTAGCGGCCGCACACGGAGAGGACCGCCCCGCAAGCGAAGGGCCGTAACGGCCCATGCCGGTTGCAGCACGCGGCGGCTGCGGCACGCGGCGCCCCTCCACCAATCCCAACAACGAAACCACTGAATCCACCTTTATGGAAAAGATAAATGCTGTCATCACGGGCGTCGGCGGCTACGTGCCCGAATATGTGCTCAACAACGACGAACTGTCGCGCATGGTCGATACGAACGACGAATGGATCATGACGCGCATCGGCATCAAGGAGCGCCGCATTCTGAACGAAGAAGGTCTGGGCACCAGCTACATGGCCCGCAAGGCTGTGAAGCAGTTGCTGCAGAAAACGGGCACCGACCCTCAGGAAGTGGACTGCCTCATCGTGGCCACCACCACCCCCGACTACCACTTCCCCTCGACGTCGTCGATCGTCATCGGACGTCTGGGCATGAAGAACGCCTTCGCCATTGATATGCAGGCTGCATGCTGCGGCTTCCTCTTTGCCATGGATGCCGCTGCCGGCATGGTGCAGAGCGGACGCTACAAGAAGATTGTGGTGTGCGGCGCCGACAAAATGTCGTCGATCGTGGACTACACCGACCGCGCTACCTGCCCCATCTTCGGCGACGGTGCTGCTGCCGTGATGGTGGAACCCTCCACCGAGGACCTGGGCTGGAAAGACAGTTTCCTCCGTACCGACGGCAAGGGTCTGCCCTTCCTCTGTCTGAAGGCCGGCGGTAGCGTATGCAGCCCCTCCTACTTCACCATCGACCACCGCATGCACTACCTGCATCAGGAGGGCCGCACGGTGTTCAAGTTTGCCGTGACCAACATGAGCGATGCCTGCGCCCTTGTAGCCGAACGTAACGGCCTTGACCACGACAACATTGCTTGGGTCATCCCCCACCAGGCCAACGTCCGCATCATCGAGGCCGTAGCCAACCGCCTCGAACTGCCCATGGACAAGGTGATGGTCAACATCCAGCGCTACGGCAACACCTCGGCCGGCACACTGCCTCTCGCCCTCTGGGACTACGAGAAGCAACTGAAGAAGGGCGACAACCTCGTGCTCTGCGCCTTCGGCGCCGGCTTCACCTGGGGTGCAGCCTACCTGAAGTGGGCCTACGACGGAAACAAGTAAATCGCTTTAACCACTCGCATTACTGACCGGGAGAAGCCGGCGGCAGAAGCCATACGCTCCGGCCACCGACTTCTCCCGGTATTGTCTTTCTCCCACGGGCCGACAGCCCATACCTATATATACTATGGAGCATAAAGCAGGCTTTGTCAACATCGTCGGCAACCCCAACGTCGGCAAATCGACGCTCATGAATCTCCTCATGGGCGAGCGCATCAGCATAGCCACCTTCAAGGCGCAGACCACGCGCCACCGCATCATGGGCATCGTCAACACGGACGAGGCCCAAGTGGTCTTCTCGGACACGCCGGGCGTGCTCAATCCCGAGGGCTGCAAACTGCAAGAGAGTATGCTGGCCTTCTCAGAATCGGCCCTGCAAGACGCGGACGTCCTGCTCTACGTGACGGACGTCATCGAGAAGCCGGAGAAGAACAGTGCCTTCCTTGAGAAAGTGCAGAAGATGGACGTGCCCATCCTGGTGCTTATCAACAAGATAGACCTGTCCAACCAGAAAGACCTGGAGCAGCTGGTGGCCGAGTGGCACGAGCGCATACCGCGCGCCGAGATATTCCCCATCTCGGCCAAGGTGAAGTTTAACGTGCAGAATGTCATGCAGCGCATCATGCAGTTGCTGCCCCCGTCGCCGCCCTATTTCGGCAAGGACCAGTGGACGGACAAGCCGGCACGCTTCTTCGTCAACGAAATCATCCGCGAAAAAATACTGCTCTACTACGACAAGGAAATCCCCTACTCCGTGGAGGTGGCCGTGGAGCAGTTTAAGGAGAAGGAGCACAGCATCCACATCCACGCCGTCATCTTCTGCGAGCGCGAAAGCCAGAAGGGCATCCTCATCGGCCATCAGGGCGTGGCCCTCAAGAAAGTGGCCACCGAGGCCCGCCGCACGCTGGAGAAATTTTTCGGCAAGAGCATCTATCTGGAACTCTTCGTCAAGGTGGAGAAGGACTGGCGCAACTCGGTCAAGCGACTGGAACAGTTTGGCTATATGCAAGACTGAGACACATGCAAGACTGAGCGCCGCCCCACCCTTTCCTTATCAATAGCAATCATAATATATGTCAAGAATAGTAGCCATTGTGGGCCGCCCGAACGTGGGCAAGTCCACACTCTTCAACCGTCTGACGGGCACCCGCCACGCCATCGTGAGCGATGAAGCCGGCACCACGCGCGACCGCCAATACGGCAAATGCCAGTGGGGCGACAGCGAATTTTCGCTCATCGACACGGGCGGCTGGGTGGTCAACTCGGACGACATCTTCGAGGGCGAGATACGCAAGCAGGTGTTGCTCGCCACACAGGAGGCCGACGTCATCGTCTTTCTGGTCGATGCCAAGAACGGCGTGACCGACCTGGACGACCAGGTGGCCAAGATACTGCGGCAGACCAAATTGCCCGTCATCCTCTGCGCCAACAAAGTCGATTCGCCCACCGACCGCTACAACGCGGCCGAATTTTACAGCCTCGGTCTGGGCGAGCCCTACTGCGTAGCCTCTATCTCGGGCAGCGGCACCGGCGAACTGCTGGACCGCATCATGGAGTGCTTCGGCCCCGACAAGAAGCAGGACGAAGAGGAGGAAAATATCCCCCGCTTCTCCGTGGTGGGCCGCCCCAACGTGGGTAAGAGCAGCCTCATCAACGCCTTCATCGGCGAAGACCGCCACATCGTCACCGACATTGCCGGAACCACGCGCGACAGCATCCTGACGCGCTACACCAAGTTTGGCTTCGACTTCTTCCTGGTCGATACCGCCGGCATACGCAAGAAGAACAAGGTGACGGAAGACCTGGAGTTCTACTCGGTGATGCGTTCCATCCGCGCCATCGAAAACTCCGACATCTGCATCCTGCTCATCGACGCCACCCGCGGCATCGAGGGTCAGGACATGAACATCGTACAGGTCATCCAGCGCAACGGCAAGGGCCTGATGGTGGTGGTGAACAAGTGGGACCTGGTCGAGGACAAGTCGAAGGAGGTGGTACAACACTTTGAGAATGCCATCCGCGAGCGCATGGCGCCCTACACCGACTTCCCCATCATCTTCGCCTCGGCGCTGACCAAGCAGCGCATCTTCAAGGTGCTGGAGACGGCCAAGGATATCTACCTCAACCGCAAGCGCCACGTCGGCACCGCCAAACTCAACGAGGAGATGCTGCCGCTCATCGAAGCCTATCCGCCACCCTCCATCAAGGGCAAGTATATCAAAATCAAGTACTGCGCCCAGTTGCCGGGCACGCACATCCCCTCGTTCGTATTCTACGCCAACCTGCCGCAGTACGTCAAGGAGCCCTACAAGCGCTTCCTGGAAAACAAGATACGCGAGCGCTGGAACTTCACGGGCACACCGATAAACATCTACGTCCGCGCGAAATGAGCAGTCAGCAGCATCACGCTCCGCGCCGCCCGCTCCACGCCCTGCTCGTCCTGTTCATGGCCGCAGCAATCGGCTTGAGCACAGCGGCATGCGGCGGCGCCAACGCCAAGGAGGCCGACACGCCGGCCGTAGCCGGTAAGCCGGCACCCATCACGGCCGAAGAGGTGGACGCCATGTATGCCCTGTATCTGGGCGGGCGCTACGACGCCTATGTCGCACTGATGCTATCGTGCGACGACAAGCCCGAAAGCTACCGCAACGACATGGTCAACCTCTACAAGCAGCACGCCGCCGACAGCGCCGGCGACGACAGCAGCCGCGCCGTCGATGCCCATACAAAGCGCGTGGAGCACACCGACGACGGACGCGCCGCCACAGCCTTCATCTGCGTGACCTATGCCGACAGCTCGCACGAAGAGCTCATGCTCGAACTGCAGCACGACGGCCGGCGCTGGAGGCTGAGATAACCACACACGACTTACACACAACAACCTACATCATGAAAGCATTGTACAAAATCAAGAAAGGCCTGGACCTGCATCTCGAGGGCGAAGCCGCACACAAGGTGCGCACCATCAAGCCCTCGGCCGTGTACGCCCTCTCGCCCGACGACTTCAACGGCATCGTGCCCCGTGTCGTCGTCAAGGAGGGACAGCACGTCGATGCCGGCGATCCGCTCTTCGTGGACAAGGCTACCGAGAAGATCCACTTCGTCTCGCCCGTCAGCGGCACCGTGGCGGCCATCGTTCGCGGCGACCGCCGCAAACTGCTCCACGTCAGCGTGCAGAGCGACGGTAAGCAGACCTACCGTCAGGACAGCCCCATCGCCATCGACAAGGCCAGCGGCAGCGACATCCTGGCCAGCCTGCTCAAGGCGGGCCTCTTCGCCTTCGTGCGCCAGCGTCCCTACGACGTCATCGCCTCGCCCGAGGTCATGCCCAAGGCCATCTTCGTCTCGGCATTCAGCAAGATGCCTCTGGCAGCCGACTTCTCCTTCGCCGTCGAAGGCCATGAGGACGACTTCAAGACGGGCCTCCGCGCCCTGGCCAAAATGGCACCCGTACACCTGGGCATCAGTCCCGAACAGATCAACACGCCACTGCTCCCCGTCAAGGAGGTGCAGGTGAGCGTCTTCGCCGGTCCCAACCCCGCCGGCAACGTAGGCGTACACATCAACCACGTTGACCCCATCAACAAGGGCGAGGTGGTATGGACGCTCGACCCCGGTGCCGTCGTCATGATCGGCCGCTACGTGGCCACCGGCCGCGTCATCATGGAGCGCCGCATCGCCGTCGCCGGCTCGGGCGTGACTGAGCCCGACTATGCCGACGTCCTCGTGGGCACGCCCATCGCCGACCTGCTCGACGGCCGCCTGGCAGAGACCGACCGCCACATGCGCATCATCAACGGCAATCCCCTCGTCGGCTACAAGAGCGAGAAGGACGGCTTCCTCGGTGCCTTCTCGCGCGAGGTCTGCGTCATCCCCGAGGGTGACGACGTGGACGAGGTGCTGGGATGGATTATGCCCCGCACGAACGACTTCTCGACCAACCACAGCTACTTCTCGTGGCTGCAGGGCCGCTCGCGCCGCTACAACCTGGACTGCCGCATCAAGGGCGGCGAGCGCCACATGATTATGAGCGGCGAGTATGAGCGCGTCTTCCCCATGGACATCTTCCCCGAACACCTCGTCAAGGCCATCATCACCGGCGACATTGACAAGCAGGAAGAACTGGGTATCTATGAGGTGGCCCCCGAAGACTTCGCCGTGGCCGAATTTGTCGATTCCTCCAAACTCGAACTGCAGCGCATCGTCCGCGAAGGGCTTGACCTGCTGAGAAAAGAGAACGCCTGACGCTGTTTCCTCTCCCCCTGCCCTTCCCCCATACACCGCATTATACTATACGCCGTATAGGCAGAGGGGATAAAGGAGAGGCCCATCCATCCTACACACATCATACATCATGATAAAGAAATTCTTCGACAAAATCCGTCCCTCGTTCGAGGAGAATGGCAAGCTCCACGCCTTCCATTCCGTATTCGAGGGTATGGAAACGTTCCTCCTTGTGCCGCACACCACGTCGCGCTGCGGCGCCAGCATCCATGATGCCATCGACTCGAAGCGCATCATGTCGTTCGTCGTCATTGCCCTGCTCCCCGCGCTGTTCTTCGGCATGTACAACATCGGCTACTGGAACGCGCAGTATTCGCACATTGACGCCAGCGCCCTGTCCATGTTCTTCTATGGCCTGGCCGTGACGCTTCCCAAGATTATCGTCTCCTACGCCGTGGGCCTTGGCATCGAGTTCATCGTGGCCCAGTGGAAGAAAGAGGAGATTCAGGAGGGCTACCTGGTGACGGGTCTGCTCATCCCGATGATTGTCCCCGTGGGCTGCCCGCTGTGGATGCTGGCCCTTGCCGTGGCCTTCTCGGTCATCTTCGCCAAGGAGGTCTATGGCGGCACGGGTATGAACATCTTCAACCCCGCCCTCGTGGCCCGCGCCTTCCTCTTCTTCGCCTACCCCACCAGCATGAGCGGCGACGCCGTATGGTTGTCTAAAGACCCTGTGCTCGGCCTCGGCGGTCAGGTGCAGGACGCCGTAACCATGGCCACGCCCCTCGGCGAGGCTGCCGCCGGACAGCCCATGTCCTTCCAGTTTGGCGACATGGTGAGCGGCCTCATGCCCGGCTCCATCGGTGAGACCTCGGTCATCGCCATCGCCATCGGCGCTGCCATCCTGCTCTGGACCAAGATTGCCTCGTGGCGCACCATGGTCAGCGTCTTTGTGGGCGGTGCCGTCGTGGCCTTCCTCTTCAACGTGGCCGGCTTCGAGAGCAACCAGGTGGCCAACATCCCCTGGTATGAGCATCTGGCCCTGGGCGGCTTCTGCTTCGGCGCCGTCTTCATGGCCACCGACCCCGTGACCAGCGCCCGCACCCAGAGCGGCAAGTATGTCTATGGCTTCCTCATCGGTGCCCTGGCCATCATCATCCGCGTGCTCAACCCCGGCTATCCCGAGGGCATGATGCTGGCCATCCTCTTCATGAACATGTTTGCCCCGCTCATCGACTACTGCGTGGTGCAGCGCAACATCAACAAGCGTCTCCGTCGCGCTAAAACCCAAAAATAATCCGCGCCATGAAACTCAACACCAACAGCAACTCATACACCATCCTCTACGCCTGCGGCGTGGTCGTTGTCGTTGCCTTCCTCCTGGCCACGGTATCGCAGGTCCTCAAGCCCGCCATCACGGCGAACGAACGCATCGACACCAAGAAGCAGATCCTCTCGTCGCTCCACCTCAAGCCTGCACAGGCCGAGGTAGAAGACGTCTATGCCTCGGTGGTCACCAGCGCCATCATCGTCGATACCGCCGGCACCGTGGTTGATACCACCGGCGGCTTCGAGGTGAAGCGCAAGGAAATCAGCGACACCTGCCTGCCCGTCTTCATCTGCCAGACGAACGACGCTACCAAGTATGTCCTGCCCATGGTGGGCAAGGGCCTCTGGGGCGGTATCTGGGGCTACATGGCCGTCAATGCCGACTGCGAGACCGTCTATGGCATCTACTTCGGTCACGAGAGCGAGACCGCCGGTCTGGGCGCCCTCATCGCCACCGACGACTTCGCCAACCAGTTTGTCGGCAAGCGCCTGACCTCGGCCGACGCCAGCCACGCCCTCTCTGTCGTGAAGAACGGCAGCAAGAAGGACGACGAGACCACACAGTGTGACGGCATCAGCGGCGCCACCCTCACGGGCAACGGCGTGAGCGACATGCTCCAAAGCACCGTGGCCAAGTACAAGAACTATCTGTTGAACCTGAAAAACAACGAAACGAAATGAGCCAGTTATTCTCCAAAGCCAACCGTCAGGTCTTTGCCGCCCCTCTGGGCATCGACAACCCCGTGCTCGTTCAGGTCCTCGGTATCTGCTCGGCCCTGGCCGTGACGGCGAAGCTTGAGCCGGCCATCGTCATGGGCCTCTCCGTGACGGTTATCACGGCCTTTGCCAACGTCATCATCTCCCTCATCCGCAAGACCATCCCCCTGCGCATCCGCATCATCATCCAGCTGGTCGTCGTGGCCACCCTCGTCACCATCGTCAGCATGGTGCTCAAGGCCTTCGCCTATGACGTCAGCGTGCAGCTCAGCGTCTATGTGGGCCTCATCATCACCAACTGTATCCTCATGGGCCGCCTCGAGGCCTTCGCCATGCAAAACGGCCCCTGGCCCAGTTTCCTCGACGGCGTGGGCAGCGGTCTGGGCTACGCCTACATCCTGGTGATTATCGGTGCCGCCCGCGAGTTTTTCGGCGCCGGCACCCTGCTTGACATCACCATCATCCCCGGCTATCCCACCAACGGCATGATGGTCACGCCCGCCATGGCCATGATCCTGCTGGGCTGCGTGGTATGGGCACACCGTGCCATCCTCAAGGAGGACACCAAAAAGTAATCTGTCACACATCCCATCCGAACAGTTATACCTATTTATATGGAACATACACTGAGCCTCTTTGTCCGCTCCATCTTTGTGGACAATATGATTTTCGCCTCGTTCTTGGGCATGTGCTCCTACCTGGCCGTGAGCAAGAATGTCAAGACCTCGCTCGGTCTGGGCATCGCCGTCACCTTTGTGCTCCTCGTCACCGTCCCCGTCGATTATCTGCTTCAGAAATACGTCTTGGACGAGAGCGGCATCTTCGGTGTCGACCTGACCTATCTCTCGTTTATCCTCTTCATCGCCGTGATTGCCGGCATCGTGCAGCTGGTTGAGATGATTGTGGAGCGGTTCTCGCCCTCGCTCTATGCAGCGCTGGGTATCTTCCTGCCGCTCATCGCCGTCAACTGCGCCATCATGGGTGCCAGCCTCTTCATGCAGCAGCGCATCCAGATGGACCCCGCCACCAGTTCGCAGGCCATCGGCGGCATCGGCGACGCCTTCGTCTATGCCCTCTCGTCGGGTATCGGCTGGATTCTGGCCATCGTCGGCCTGGCCGCCATCCGCGAGAAGATGGCCTATACCGACGTGCCCCGCGCACTTCAGGGCCTGGGCATCACGTTCATCACCGTGGGCCTGATGGCCATCGCCTTCATGTGCTTCTCCGGCCTGCGCATCTAAATCCATTCATCTTCTATCATTCTAAAGAACAATGGACAGTCACTTCATATTAGCAAGTATCGGCGTCTTCCTCGCCATCATCCTCGTGCTGGTCATCATCCTCCTGGTGGCCAAGCGCTACCTCACCCCCGGCGGCGAGGTCACCCTCACGCTCAACGGCAAGAAGAAAATCAGTGTGGAACAGGGCGGCTCGCTCCTCACCACCCTCTCGGCCAACGGCGTATTCCTGCCCTCGGCCTGCGGTGGCAAGGGCTCCTGCGGCCAGTGCAAATGTCAGGTGCCCGAAGGCGGCGGCGACATCCTCGACTCCGAAAAGGGCCACTTCACCCGCAAGCAGATTAAGGAACACTACCGCCTGGGCTGCCAGTGCAAGGTCAAGGGCGACCTGGCCGTCACCGTGCCCGACAGCGTGCTCGGCGTCAAGGAGTGGGAGTGCGAAGTCATCTCCAACAAGAACGTCGCCACCTTCATCAAGGAGTTCATCGTGGCCCTGCCCAAGGGCGAGCACATGGACTTCGTCCCCGGCTCGTACGCACAGATCAAGATTCCCGCCTACGAGATGGACTACGACAAGGACATCGACAAGAGCCTCATCGGCGACGAATACCTGCCCGCATGGCAGAAGTTCGGCCTCTTCGGCCTGAAGTGCCGCAACACCGAGCCCACCATCCGCGCCTACTCCATGGCCAACTACCCCGCCGAGGGCGACCGCATCATGCTCACCGTGCGTATCGCCACGCCGCCCTTCAAACCTAAAGACCAGGGCCCCGGCTTCCAGGACGTCATGCCCGGTATCGCCTCGTCCTACATCTTCACCCTCAAGCCCGGTGACAAGGTCATCATGAGCGGCCCCTACGGCGACTTCCACCCCATCTTCGACAGCAAGAAGGAGATGATGTGGGTGGGCGGCGGCGCCGGTATGGCTCCCCTGCGTGCACAGATTATGCACATGACCAAGACCCTGCGCACCACCGACCGCAAGATGTCCTATTTCTATGGCGCCCGCGCCCTCAACGAGGTGTTCTATCTCGAGGACTTCCTGCAGCTGGAGAAGGAGTTCCCCAACTTCTCCTTCCACCTGGCTCTCGACCGTCCCGACCCCGCTGCCGACGCCGCCGGTGTGAAATATACCGCAGGCTTCGTGCACCAGGTTATCTATGAGACCTACCTCAAGAACCACGAGGCCCCCGAGGACATCGAGTACTACATGTGCGGCCCCGGCCCCATGTCGAAGGCCGTCGTCGGCATGCTCGACAGCCTCGGCGTAGAGCCCGAAAGCATCATGTACGACAACTTCGGCGGATAGTCTCTACCCCGCCGTCGCAAGACCACGACCTATCTCCAGCGAGCCGCCTGTACCCATCTCCGCGCACAGGCGGCTCGCTTTTTTTCCGAAGGTGCACTTTTTTTCCGCATCCTTTTTTACTTTTGCCCACATAGCAGGTCTTATATATGTCGAACGACAACACAATCATCGTTAAACCCAAAGGCGAAACCGCCTTATCAAAACACCCTTCACACATTATGAGAACCTCTATTCTTTGCAAAAGCCTCCTGACGATGGCCCTGACCATCGCCTTCACCTCTGCACAGGCCCAGACCACGACCACGTGCACCCAGTGTAACGACGGCATCCGCGACGCCAAAGCCTGCACCGCCCGTCCCGGCGAACAGTGCGACACCTGCACCCACAAGGCCGGCGCCCGCGTGCGCCGTGCACAGCGTCTCACGCCCAAGCATCAGCGCCCGGGCAGCACCCAGCACATCATGGCACAGGGCCGGCACATCATGGCACAGGGTCAGCGCATAATGGCACAGAGCCGGCACATGATGGCGCAGCGCCGGCACATGATGGCTCAGGCCCAGTGCGGCAAGGCCAAGTGCAAAGCCTGCAAGGCCAAGAAGCACACCTGCAAGGCAACGAACCGCTACACGCCCTTCTCGCGCATGCAGCGTCTGGAGATGGCCAAGGCTTACATCAAGGGGCACGGTGCCATCAACGCCAAGGCTTATGCCAAGATGACGGGCCTCAAGCGCGCCATGGCCGAAGGCGAACTGGCCACGTTCTGCAACATGTCCAACGCCGGCATCAAGGCCAAGGCCGAAGGCAAGAAGACCGTCTATGTACTGAAATAACAACGGGACAACGGGGCCGTGGCGCCAATATCCCTAATTACCGGCCCACGGTCCCATCCCCCTACTCCCTTTCTCTCCTCCCGACGCTCATCCCGCAATGATCTCAGACAGCGACATAATCGCCGCTATGACGCAGGCACCCGCCGAGGGCATACGCCTGATGATGGCCCAATACAGCGAGCCCGTCTATTGGCACATCCGCCGCATGGTGGTGGACCACGAAGACGCGCAAGACGCCACGCAGGAGACCTTCGTCCGCCTGTTCCGCGCCTTCGACACGCGCCGCGACGACGGCAACCTGCGCTGCTGGATCTACACCGTCGCCACGCACGAGGCACTGCGCATCATCGGCCGACGCCGCACGGACGTGGTGTCGCTCGACGATGACGAGGGCGAGGCGCTGGCCGGTCGCATAGCCGACGAGGCCATCGATGACGCGGCCGAAGGCGACGCCATCCTGCTGCGCCTGCAACAGGCCATCCACCGCCTGCCCACCAAGCAGCAACTGGTGTTCAACCTGCGCTACTATTCCGAGATGAGTTACGACGAGATTGCCCAGGTGACGGGCATCCCCGCCACCAGCGCCAAGGCCAGTTTCCACGTGGCCAAACAGAAGATTACCGAATACATGACCGCCCACGAAGCCCGATAAGACCATGACCGAATTTAACCTTGACTCTCTGCCCAAGCGCATGCCCTACCGTATGCCGGAGGGTACGCTCGAACAGATTGAGCGCAACGTCATGCTGCGCATTGGCGAAAGCAAGGGCGACGGTCGCCGTCCCGATGTGGCCGCCTCCCCTACCGCCGCGACGCCCGGTGGCGCACGCACCATCAGCCTGCGGTGGCGGCGATGGACGGAATGGGCCGTGTCGGCAGCCGCAGCCGTAGCCGCCGTCTGCGTGCTCGGCCTGCGCCCCACCAGCGTAGCGTCGTCCACCGAAGCCGACGTCGAGGCCGCCTTTGCCAACCTCTGCGACGACGACCAAGACTTCCTCATTGCCCTCTACCAGGACGACCCCTTCATGGACAACTGACACACGCGTCCGCTGCCCGAATCCCCCTCATTCTCCAACCATCCTCCCCACCCCTCTCACCATGTCCCTCTTCCCCCACCTCAGTCTCAACCCGCGCCTTTGGTTCACCGCTCTCCTGCTGATGCTCCTCACCCTGCCCGGCCTGGCCCAGATGCCTGATGCCCAGCGCCAAAAACGCCGCCAGCAAATGGCAGAGACCCAGGCGCGCCACATCGCCCGCCAGGTGCCGCTCAACGACAAGAAGACGGCCCGCTTCATCCCCGTGTATTGCCGCAAGCAGCAGGAGATATGGGCGCTCGCTCCCCAACGGCGCCGCCAGAGACAGCAGGGCAACGGCAACGACGAGGCCCAGGCCGACATCGAAGCCCGCTTCAGCCGCTCGGAGAAGGTGCTGGCCATACGCAAGAAGTATTATAAGGAGTACCGCCGCTTCCTCACCCCCAAAGAGATAGAGCGCGTCTATGAACTGGAAAAGCAGCTCATGCAGCACATGCGCCAGCGTCAGGGCGGCCGCGGGCATGCGCAATGACCCACGCCCCCGGTGCCCGGCATCTCACCGGCCCCACCGGCGCGCGACCCATTCCCCTACATCCCCTACAACGCAAACACTCCCCTACAACGCAAACATCCGCAAGGCCCTGAGCAGGCATTGCGGATGTTTCGTATTTATTGAAGTGCTGTTCGTTGACGTTCAGGCGGGGCTCACTTGCCCTCCTCCTCGTCGAAAGCCTCGTCGGCCATCGCGGTATATCGGCAGCGGCGTTCCTGCACGGGCATGGCGCAACATTCGGGGCTTTGGGCTTCTTCCTGCTTCATCTCCGAGAGACGGTGGAAGAAGTTCATGCGCGTCCGGCTGTCCTTGCTCATCGTGTCGCGCGTGCCCTCGTTGGTGTAGGCAAAGTTTCGCGAATTGCGGATAGACAGTTCCGATGCCACCTCCACGGCGTTCTGGTTGGCACCCATATAGGTGAAGGTCCAGCCCTCGCCGCGCAGACGCTCCACGAGCGCCTTGATGTTCTTGCCGCTATACTCGCGCGAGGCGTTCTCCATGCCGTCGGTGATGATGGTCACCACCACCACGCAGTCGTCCATCTTCTCCACATGGCGGTGCATGGCGGTGAGGGTGCAGCCCATGGCGTCATACAGCGGCGTCATGCAGCAGGGGCGGAAATCGTTCATCGTCAGCGGCCGGGCCTCGGCGGCGGGCTTCTTGTCCATCACATATTCGGTGCCGCATCCACAGAAGGTCACCAGCGTAACGAAGTGGTCCTGCGTGACGGAAAATTTCTCCTGTGCCTTCTTGATGCCCGCCAGCGTTTCGTTGAAGCCATCGACGGCGGCCGCGCGGATGCTCTCCATCGACCCACTGCGGTCAAGGATAATGACGTTAAACACCTGCGTCTTCTGCATTGCTTTCTCTTCCATAGTTTTTTTGTACAGTTTATTAAGGTGAATACTATCGCCCCCACGTCGGTCCTTCGTGCTCTTCCCTACCAAATCCTCAACGGCGCATCTTCCGGAGGGGGCGTTTGTCTGTTTATGCGCTGCCGCGGGCAAAAGTAACCCTGCCCTCAGCGTTTTTTCTCCAGTTCTCTTTCGGCCCGGCGCAGATACTGCTGCGCGCGGTCGCGGGCGTTGCGGGCCCGGCGGGTATAGGTTTCGGCCTGGTCGGTGGCGCGTCGTGCCCGCTGCTGGCAGGTTCTGACCTGAGCGTAGTCCTTGCGGCGGGAATGGCGCTCAGCCTCGCGCAGATGCCGCTGTGCCTGCTGATTGTAGCGGGCGGCCTCGCGGTCGTACTGCTCTGCCTGACGGGTGTAGCGGGCGGCTTCGCGCTGGTAAGCCTGCGCCTGGCGGGTGTGGTAATCGCTCTGCGCCTGAATGGTTAGGCTGCCCAGAAGCAGGAAAAGGAGCCACAGGATGCGTTTCATCGTTTCTTATTATGAGATGGCTATATGCACTTTATGCCGCCTCGCTGGAAATAGTAACCCTCAGCCGGTGGCTTTCTTGAGGATGAAGAGAAAGATATTCTGTAAATATAGACATTTATTCTACTTTCCATCGACACATTCATTGCACACTTGTCCAACAACGTGAATTTTTCTGCCCAAAACGTGAACAGCGTTCGCCGCGCAAAGAGAAGGGGAAAAGGGGCGGCGGCGGGTGAGAAACGCGGTCCGGCGGCACGGTTTGGGCGACAGATTTTCCTGTTTGGGCGACAGAAAAACCTGTAACGCTTACAGTGCAGTCGCAAACGCATATCGTTTTGCCTGCCCGCGAGGGCCTTTTTCGGGCTCGCAAGGGTAAAAATTCAGAACAATTAACCAATGATAGGCTGTCATACCAAGAATATGCCATATACCGTCAAAACCAAACGCGCCGTGTTGGCGTTATTTCCGGCCGCCCTACCTTCCGGTGGTTTTCGCGGGCCCTCTCGAGGTTAACAAATGTGAACGGCGCGATTGCACACGCTATGGCGAGCATGGCGTTTTTGGCGTTTTACGCTCCGCCTGCAAAAAAGCAGAGGGGCGCCTTGGCCCATCGGCGGCGTTTCATTACTTTTGTCACTTAAAACACGACTACCCGATGAAAGAGCAGCATTTGTTTTATGCCCCCGAGATAGCCCTGACGGGCACCCTGCCTGCCGACGAGAGCGCCCATGCCGTGCGCGTGCTGCGCATGCGGACGGGCGACAGCCTGTGGGCCATGGACGGTCAGGGCCGGTTTTACGACGCCGAAATCACGGAAGCCTCGCCGCGCGCCTGCGTCGTCGAGGTGACGGGCTCGCGCCCCGAACGCCCCACCCACCGCGGCAGCATACGCCTGGCGGTGGCGCCGACGAAGAACGCCGACCGCATGGAATGGCTGGCAGAAAAGGTGACGGAGACGGGCATCGACGCCCTCCACTTCGTGCTCTGCCGAAACTCCGAGCGCAAGGTGCTCAAGGACGAGCGCATCAACCGCATCGTCATCTCGGCAGCCAAGCAGAGCCACAAGGCCACGCTGCCGCAGGTGGAAAGTCTGTGCCCGCTGATGCAGTTTCTCAAGGACGAGGCCAATCGGCCGGGGCAGAAACTGATTGCCCACTGTCTGGACATGGGCGAGGGCGACGACGCCATGGCATCGGCAGCGCCCCACCTGGCCGACATCATCGAGGCGGACGCCGACACGGTGGTGCTCATCGGGCCGGAGGGCGACTTCGCCCCCGACGAGGTGGCCGAGGCGCTGCGTCTGGGCTGGCAGGCCATATCGCTCGGTCCCTGCCGCCTGCGCACCGAAACGGCGGCGCTGGCGGCCGCCACGCTCATGGCAGCCGGCAAACGTCTGTAACAATGTAATAAATAATGGTGTGCCAATAGGCTGTACACCTTTCCTCAACCCTTTATCTCTCCACTTCCCCCACTCTCTTCTCCATCCTCCTCATGGACCAACTCGTCGAGCTCTACCGCAAATACAGCGGCGCCTCACCGCTGAGCATCGAAGCCCTGCCCAAGGCGGGCAGCAACCGCCATTACGTTCGCCTCACGGGGCAGGACGGCACGACGCTCATCGGCGTCATCAACGGCAATGCCGAGGAAAACCGCTGCTTCACCTACCTGAGCCGCCATTTTGCCGAGCGCGGCCTGCCCGTGCCGCAGATTATGGCCGAGACGCCGGACGGCCTGCGCTACCTGCAGACCGACCTGGGACGCACCTCGCTCTACCACGCCCTCTCGCATGGACGGCAGGCGGGCGGCCATTACAGTGAGGACGAACAGGCGCTCATCGAGCGCACGCTGCGCCTGCTGCCCCACCTGCAGGTGGAGGGGGCATGCGACCTGGAGGCATCGCGACTGTTGACGCCGCGCGAGTTTGACGTGCAAGCGGCGATGATGGACCTCAACTATTTCCGCTACTGCTTCCTGCGCACCCACGACATGCCCATCGACGAGGTGCGCCTCGAGGCGGACCTGCTGCGTCTGGCCACACGCTTAGCCACGCCGGCGGGACAGCCGCACGACGACAATGGCCGCCCCCTGCGCACGTTCCTCTACCGCGACTTCCAGGCGCGCAACGTGATGCTCTGCGATGGGGAGCCGCACTTCATCGACTATCAGGGCGGACAGATGGGCCCGTTGCAGTATGACGTGGCGTCGTACCTGTGGCAGGCGTCGGCACAGTACCCGCACGACCTGCGCCAGCGCATGGTGGATACCTATACCGACGAACTGCACACCATCTGCGCCTTCGACGAGGAGGCCCTGCGCGGGGGTCTGCGCCTCTTCGTCTTCTTCCGCACGCTGCAGGTGCTGGGGGCCTACGGCTTGCGCGGCTACTTCGAGCGCAAGCAGTATTTCCTGGACAGCATCCCCCTGGCCATCGCCAACCTGCGCGAATCGCTGGCGCTGGGCGTATGCCGTCCCTACCCCTACCTGCACGAGGTGCTCACCGCGCTGACCGAACTGCCGCAGTTTGGGCGGAGCCCGGAAGCCCCGGAAAAGCCGGAAAGCCCGGATTGTCCGGATTCTCCGGAAAAGCCGGAATTTCCGGCGGCCCCGCAGCCCGCGCTGACGGTGCGCGTCATGAGCTTCTCTTATAAGAAAGGGCTGCCCGCCGACCCCTCGGGCAACGGTGGCGGCTACGTCTTCGACTGCCGCAGCACGCACAACCCCGGCCGCTACGCCCCCTACCGCAACCTGACGGGACGCGACGAGGCGGTCATCCGCTTCCTCGAGGACGAGGGCGAGATTCTCGTGTTTCTCCACCATGTCTTCGCCCTGGCCGACGCCCACGTGGAGCGCTACATCCAGCGCGGCTTCACCCACCTGATGATTGCCTTCGGCTGTACGGGCGGACAGCACCGCAGCGTCTATAGCGCCGAACGCCTGGCCCACCACCTGCACGACAAGTACGGCGTCCGCGTCGTGCTGGAGCACCGCGAACAGGGCATCCTCGAAACGCTGGCCTGACAACGCCCGCCGACATCCTCTCACTTCTCCCTCCTCATGCGTCATCACCTTTCCCTCACCACCTTCTTCATCCTGCTCCTCGCCATGCTCCCCCTGACCCTGGCGGGGCAGAACCGCACGCGCATCTTCGGCACCATCAGCGACCAAACGGGCGCCCCGCTGCCGCTGGCGTCGGTCCGCGTGGTAGGCACGGCTATCACCACCGTGAGCAACCTGCAGGGCCACTACACGCTCTACTGCACCTCGGCCGACACCATCATCCTGTCCTACTCCATGATTGGCTACGACGCGCGCCGCCGCCTGCTGCGCAACCCGGCCGACTCGGTACGCCTGGACGTGATGCTGCCCGAATATGGCGCACAGCAGTTGGGCGAGGCCGAGGTGAAGGGACGCGGCGTGCAGACGGGGCAGATGGGACGCATCGATGCCGAGAGCGCCAAGCACATGCCCTCGACCACGGGCAATGCCGTAGAGGAACTGATTGCCACACAGGCGGGCGTATCGACGCACAACGAACTGTCGTCACAGTATAACGTACGCGGCGGCTCATTCAGCGAAAACTGCGTCTATGTCAACGGCGTCGAGGTATATCGCCCCATGCTGGTGCGCTCGGCCGAGCAGGAGGGCCTCTCGGCCATCAACCCCTACATGGTTGATCGCATCAACTTCTCGTCGGGCGGTTTCGAGGCGCGCTATGGCGACCGCATGTCGTCCGTGCTCGACATCACCTACAAGCAGCCCGAGCGCCCGGAGGCCACCGTGCAGGCCTCGCTGCTCGGCGCCGACGCCTACGGCGCCTGGGCCAACCGCCACCTGAGCGTCATGTCGTCGCTGCGCTACAAGACGAACAGTCTGCTGCTGGGCACCACCGACACCGACGCCGAATACCGCCCGCGCTTCCTGTCGTGGCAGACGGCGATCAGCTGGCGCCCCAACCGCCGCTGGAGCGCCGACGTCATCGCCGACATCGCCGACAACCGCTACCACTTCACGCCGCACAACCGCGAGACGTCCTTCGGCACGATCAACGAGGCCAAGACCTTCACGGTCTATTTCGACGGACAGGAGAAGGACCGCTTCTGCACGGCCTTCGGCGCCGCCACCCTGACGCGCCATTTCACGCCGCAGTCGTTCCTGGCGTTGCAGTTCTCGGCCTTCACCACGAACGAGCGCGAGACCTACGACATCAGCGGCGAGTATTACCTCAACCAAGCCACCTCGCAAGAGCAGATTGGCGTCGGCGCCTATCTCGAGCACGGCCGCAACCGCCTGCGCTCCGAGGTCTATGACGCCGCACTGCGCTGGCGCACACGGCTGGGCCGCCACACGCTGCTGGCGGGGGCCGACATCAAGTGGCAGCACGTCAGGGAGAACGCCCGCATGTGGGAGATGCGCGACTCGTCGGGCCACTCTCTGCCCATGCAGCCTGACCGTCTGGCGCTGGCCTACAGCGAACGGTCGGCCTGCACCCTGAGCAACCGCAGCATCGAGGCTTACGTTCAGGACACCTGGCGCACGACGGGCCGTCTGGGTCTGCTCAACGTCACCTACGGCATACGCCTGACGCACCGTTCGGCGGGCAGCGAGACGCTCCTGTCGCCGCGCGTGTCGGTGGGGTTCCTGCCGGCCGGCGCGCCGTCGTGGACGCTGCGCGGCGCCGTGGGCCTCTACTACCAGGCACCGTTCTACCGCGAGATGCGCGACACGACGATGCAGCAGGGCGTGGCGCAGGTGCACCTCAACGAAAAGGCGCGCTCGCAGCGCTCCCTCCATATCGTGGCGGGGGCCGACTACACCTTCCGCGCTGCCGGACGCCCCTTCCGCTTCACGGCCGAAGCCTACTACAAGGCGCTCTCCCGCCTGCTGCCCTACAGCGTCGAGGGCATGCGCATCGTCTATGACAGCAGCCGCCCCACCACGGGCTATGCCGCGGGCATCGACTTCAAAATCTTCGGCGAGTTTGTGCCGGGCACCGACAGTTGGCTGACGTTCTCGCTGATGCGCACGCAGGAGCGGCTGAACGGCGAGTGGGTGCCGCGCCCTACGGACCAGCGCTACAACGTCTCGCTCTTCTTCACAGACTATTTCCCGGGCACGGACCGCTGGAAGTTTGCCCTCAAGGGTGCCGTGGCCGACGGCCTGCCCTTCGGTCCCACCCACAGCAGCACCGAAGCGCGGCAGTTTCGCGCCCCGGCCTACCGCCGCGTGGATATGGGCATGAGTTACCGCCTCTACCCCGGACGGCAGGGCGACCAAACGCCCACACGCGGCATGCGCTCGGCATGGCTCGGACTGGACGTCTTCAACATCATGGACTTCAAGAATGTCAACAACTACACCTGGATTACCGACGTGACGGGCGTACGCTATGCCGTGCCCAACTATCTGACGGGACGCCTGCTGAACGTCAAACTGACTATCGACTTCTAAGAGAAAAGGGATATGCCGTAACAGAGAAGTACGGTATATCCCTTCTATCATCCGGATTCTTATTGTATATATCATGCGTAAGCGCCGCCTCGCCACCTGTCTGCTTATCCTTGCCTTCCTCACGGGCGGCGTCGCCCCTGTGGCCTCGGCGCAGACTGTCCCCACGGCGCCTGACGACGACGCGCTATGGGCCGCGTTTACCGAAACCTTTTTTCCCGACATCGACGAAGGCGGCGAGGGCAGCGCCGACGACGCGCTGTACGAGCGTCTGGCACTGTGGCGGCAAAACCCGCTACACCTCAACGCCGCCACACGCGACGACCTGCTGGCCATGCCTTTCCTCACCGAATCCGTGGCCGACTCGCTCATGGCCTGCCGCGAGCGCTGGCACGGCTTCACGAGCATGGGCGACCTCATGTTCGTCCCGGGCATGGGGCGCCGCGAGCGCCAATGGATAGCGCTGCTGGCTGTTCCCGGCGCACGCGCCGAAAGGCCCAAGCAGCCCCTGCCCGACGATACGGCAAACTGGCGACGGCCCGCGCAACGGCCATTGCAGACGACGAGCCACACCATCGCCTGGACCACGTCGCTGCCGCTCTACCGCCGCCAGGGCTATACCTCAGCGGCCACCGAGGCACAGCGCTATGCGGGCGACGCCACGGCGCATACGCTCAGATACCGCGCAGAGCGTACCGGGGGCTCTGCCTTCGGACTGACGGGACAGAAGGATGCCGGCGAACCCTTCGCCCGCCGGGGCAACAGCCCGTTCGACTACCTCTCGGCCTATGCCGACCTGCGCCCGGGACGCCGCGACAGGTCGCGCCTGCTCGTCGGCGACTACAACGTCTATGCCGCCCACGGCCTGGTGTGCGGCCGCTCGTCCTTCGCCTCTATCCTGACCATTGCCCAACGTCTGCCGCGGGCCACCGCCACCCTGCGCCCGCACACCGCGGCCACAGAGAGCGGCTACCTGCGCGGCGCAGCCTTCACCCAACGGTGGCAGGGCTACAGCGTCAGCGCCTTTGCCTCGCTGCGCCACATCGACGCGCGGACGGAGGGCGACACCATCGTCACGGTCTATACCGACGGCATGCACCGCACGGCGGCAGAACGGGCGCACCGCGATGCGGCACAGATGCTCACGGCGGGGGCCATGCTGCGCCACGAGACGGCACAGATGAACTGGGGACTGACGGTCGTGGCGGACCATTTCAATATGCCCGTCGTCCCCACCCCGCGCCCGGACAACCGCTACCTGCTACATGGTCAGGACGCCGCGGCCTTCAGTGCGGACTACACCCTGCGCCGCAGCCGCTGGAGCGCCACGGGCGAGGTGGCGTTGGACCGCCGCGCCCACATCGCCACCGTCCACACGCTACGGGCGCTGTGTGCCGGCCATACGGCGCTGACGGTACAACTGCGCCATCTGTCGCCGCGCTATGTGGCGGTACATGCCGACGCCATGACGCAAAACAGCCATACGCAAAACGAGACGGGCGTGCTCACGGCGCTGCACATGCAGCCCATGGGCGGGATGGAGACGACGCTGGCGGCCGACTTCTTCGTGTTTCACCGCCCCACCTTCCGCGCCACCCACTCGTGTGCCAAGGGCGCGCAGTTGTACGCCCAGGTCACGGCGCTGCTGGGCACGGGCACCGAGGGCCTGTGGCGCTACCAGGTGAAGACGCGCCAGCAGAACATTGCCGGCCACAGCGACCTCATGGAATACGTCACCACCCACCGCCTCAAGGCCCAACTCACGCTGCGCCCCTCAGCCCGGTGGACGCTCGTCCCCGGAGCCGACGCCACACTGCACCACAGCCAGACGGAACGGACTGCCATGGGATGGATGCTCTCGCTGCGCACCGCCTGGCGGCCACAGCCCGAATGGACGGCCTCGCTCTTCACCTCGGCCTTCTTCACCGACAGTTACGACGCCCGCGTCTATGCCTACACCCCGCAGATGCGCTATGCCTTCACCAGCGCCGCCTTCGCCTATCACGGCATCAGCGGCGTCGCCCTGGCGGAATGGCGCCCTCTCGGCACTGCCCTCCACCTCTCCCTGCGCTGCGCCACGACGCGCCTGTTCAACCGCCACGAGACGGGCAGCGGCGCCCAGCGCACCACAGCCCCCTGGCGCACCGACCTCAGCCTCCAGGCCATCTGGCGACTTTGAACCCCGGCGGCGCAGTCGGTTAGCCGCGCTTTCATTAACTTTGCCCACGGACAGGGAGGGGACGGGATGGCCATGACGGCCACGACGCTCTGCCCTACCGCACCTCCGGGGTGCATCATGTCAACCAAACTGATAGCCATGAGAAAACTTCCGCTGATAGCAGGCTTCATCCTGCTTGTGACGACCGTTGCCAACTGCATTGCCAGTTACGGCAGGGCACGGGTGTGCCTGGACGAGGACCTGAACCGGGCCCTCATGCTCACGATAAGAGACAAGGGCCTTGAACGGATGAGGCAAGACTCCATCCGGGCCTACCGCCTGCTGGCCACGCCACCGGCCGACCACAGGGTGCTGACCATCGGCGACCCTACCTTTCAGCAGCACATCAGGCACGAGGCGCTGCGCTCCCGGGCATTCATCGCCTACCATTTCGTCCCGCGCAACGGCGACATTGAGGTCAGGATGGAGGGACAGGCGCACTGCTCCATGGCTTTCGTCTGGGGCATGTCGGACCAACGGCTTTCCTTCTGGCTCGGCCTGGCCTCATGCCTCGCCCTGCTGCTGTCGGTAAAGCGCAGGAAGAGGACGGTCTGCGCACCTGCCGTGACGACGATGCACCTCACCCCCATGCAGGAGCAACTCATGACGATGTTCATGCAGGCCCCCGACCACCGGCTGGGCAAGCAGGAGATATGCGACGCCCTGTGGCCCAACAAAGACAACGCCGCCGAAACGCTCTACACCACCATACGCAGGCTAAGGAAAGAACTGGACGCGGCGTCCGAATGGGAGATCACCTCGGAGCGAGGCAAGTGCTACCTGTTGAAACGCCGACCACAAGCCTGACCGCGGGCCGACCGCGGGCGCTGACCACTGACATTTGGCCGACATCTGATGGATGTCAGTCAAATGTCAGTTTGTTTATGCGGCAGCCCATGGCCGCCACGCTACCTTTGCATGCCACAAGCACATCCCATCTAAACATGCAAAGCGTATGAAACAGCGTATGAACAAGTTTCTCATTATCGTGTCCATGACCTTATGGACAATGCCCGTGCTGAAGGCACAGGACACCACGCCCCGCGACACCCTACAACTGGGCGAGGCGGTGGTGAAAGGGTCGCGGGTGGTATGCCGCCCCGACGGCCGGGTGGTCTTCCCCTCGCGTGAGATGACGGCGGCGGCCTCATCGGGCTACAGTCTGTTGAACATGCTCCACCTGCCGGGCGTCAAGGTGGACGACGTGGGCGAGAGCATCACTGCCGCCAACCCGCTCACGGGGACCGTCACGGTGCGAATCAACGACGTGGCGGCCACAGCGGCTGACATGCGGGCGCTACAGCCGACGGAGGTGGAGAAGGTGGAACTCATCGACCGTCCGGGACTGAGATACGGCGAGGGCGTGGGCATCGTCATCAACATCGTCACACGAAGGGCCACCGCCGGCCACGTCGTGGGAGCCGGTGCCACATTTGCCCCCAAGACTGACATGGGGAAGGGCAATGCCCACATCAGGGCCAACAGGGGCGCGGACGAATGGTCGGTGGGCTATGCCGGCTACTACATGAGGATGGACGGCATGACGGGTAACGAGCGCACGGACTACCTGATGGCTGACGGCACCCACCGGCTGGTGGAGCGAAACACGCACGACGTCATCCTGCAGCAGACGAGCCACGAACTACAGACGCGCTACAGCCGGCTTGGCACCGACGGCACGGCCATGGTGGCCACCCTGTCGATGGCCTTTTACCACGCGCCGCGGAACGACAAGAAGACGGACGTGACCTATGCCGACGGCACCCACGACACGCAGACGGCGGCCAATAGCGAGAAGACCGCCAGCCCGCTGCTTGACCTATACATGAAGACCAACTTCGGCCCGAACCGCAACCAGACCGTCGTGGCCAACGCCACGGGGGCCTACACGCATACGGACTATGCCTACCTGTTCGCCTCTGCCCCATCGTCTTTCGGCTACCGGACGAAGGGCCGGGCCTACCGGCTCCAGTCGGAGGCTATCTACGAAAACCGCCTGCGGCCCTTCACGCTCACGGCCGGTCTGCGCCACACGCAGAAATATGTCTGCAACGACTACAGGGGCGACGCCACCCTCCTGTCGCAAATGCGCACCAGCCATCTCTATGCCTTCACCCAGGTGCAGGGGGCGGCGGGACGCCTACGCTACATGGCCGGACTGGGCCTGAGCCGCGAATACTACCGTCAGGGCGACCTGATATACGACCACGTCTGGCTGCGCCCCAAACTGAATCTGGCCCTGCCGCTGTCGCGCTGCCTAAACCTGAACTACACGCTCACCTCGGCGCCAGCAGCGTCGAAACTGCAGAACATGAGCGGCATGGTCATCACGACCAACGAGATGGAGGTGACAGAAGGCAACCCGCAGTTCATCATGTGCCGACGCGACGAGCACACGCTCACGCTCAGCCTACAGAAGCCTCGGCTCTACAGTCATCTGACGGCCCTCTACCGCCACAATGCGCATCCGGCCATGCAGCACATACGCCGCACGGACGACAACCGCTTCGCCAAGACCTTCATCCAAGGGCGGCGCATAGACATGTTCCTCCTGCAGGCCTACACCAACTACGACCTCGTGCCGGAGCGTCTCAACGCCGCCCTCTCGGCCGAGATGCTCCGCATAGCCAACGACGGCCGGGGCTACAGCCACCGCCTCACATCGTTCAACGCCAGCGGCAGCCTGACGGCATGGCTCGGGCGATGGACGGTCATGGCGGCCGTGGACAACGGCTTCCACTTCATGGAAAACGAGTATGAGAGCCGCAACATCCTCTCGGCCATGCTCAGCGTGGCCTACCGGTGGCAGCACCTCCAGGCGAGCCTCTTCTGCCAAAACCCCTTCTGCCACAACCGGGAGGTGGAGAGGGTGGAAAACCACAACGCGATGGTTCACAAACAACTCGTGACGCGAAACCGCGACACGTCGAGCGTCATCGGCATCAAACTGACCTGGAATCTGGCGAAAGGGCGGAAGTACGAGGGCATCGAGCGCGACACCGACCGCCTGAAAGATACGGACACTGGCGTGGCCAAACCATGACGCCGGCCCACGCCACAGGGTAGAGATACGGGCCATTCGGCCGGACGGGCTGGCAATACAATTGCCAAGGGCTGGCAATGCGATTGCCAAGGGCCGGCAATGCGATTGCCAAGGGCTGGCAATGCGATTGCCAAGGGCTGGCAATGCGATTGCCAAGGGCCGGCAATGCGATTGCCAAGGGCCGGCAATGCGATTGCCAAGGGCTGGCAATGCGATTGCCAAGGGCCGGCAATGCGATTGCCAAGGGCCGGCACTCGATGTACCAGCGGCTGGCACTCGATGTACCAGCGGCCGGCACTCGATGTACCCGCGGCTGGCACTCGATGTACCAGCGGCTGGCACTCGATGTACCCGCGGCTGGCACTGTTCCTTTGTAAGAAGTCCTGTCTTTTCCTGATTTCACTAGACACTTTTTTGCTACATTACCTGAAACAGTAGACACTTATGTGTTAGCCATACTGATTCGCTAGACACAATCTTGAATTACGTGCTGATTCTGTTGACACATCGCTTCAGGCTGCCGG
>JALEZQ010000051.1 GCA_022772475.1 Bacteroidales bacterium
AACCGCGCGATACAACCTGATCGAAATGAATCCCTGCCATAATCGTCATTATTAGTGATATGCTAAGATATACTAATAAGACGTGCGACAGAACATTTTCATTTACTTTGGCGACTTCTAAATTGTCATGAGGGTTTCATAATCTATGTTTGTGTAGTTGTTTACAGGGGAAGGGGAGAGCACTGTTCGGCACGTCGTCAACGGCCACGACCACCAACGGAACGTCCGCCACCCATCGAGCGGCCACTGCTCACAGAGCCACCGCCGAAAGAACCGCCCATCGAGCGTGAAGGCGAACTGTACGAACGCGAAGGACGTTCAGACGAACCTAACGAGCGGGACGGCGAACTATAATCGCGCTGATTGGACGGCGTCGTCGTGCGGGTGGATGTGCCTATCTGTCGCGAGGGACGCGTGGTGCTGACGCTACGACCCGAAGATGGCGTCGTCGAGTAAGAACGCGAGGGACGACCGCTGACCAAACGACCCGAAGATTGTCCATACTCACGCGACGGACGATAACTCAGACGACCGTCGCCAATGGGACGGCTGCCGGGACGCCCCGAGGGACGCCACGCATAACCGGGATGACCACCGGGATAAATAGGGTGATGGGGATAATGCCAGATAGGGTAGTGGTGGTGATGCCAGTAGGGGTCCCATCCCCAGCCACACGACCACCAGAAGGACGAACAGGACGACCAGCCCCAGCCCCAGCCCCAGTAAGGACGATAGTAGGGCGAGTACCACGGCGAGTAATACAGATCCCACGGGTCAAGCCAAATATCGGCATAGAGGTCATCCGTCACCACGGCGTAGTACGGACTGCTCACCCATACGCCAACAGAAGGCGAGTGAAAACGCACCAAGCGCATGGTGTACGATTCTGATGACGAATAGTTTGCCGCATCATCTACGTCCTTTACGGCAGCCGACGACAAGGTATCGGCCGGACGATAGCGGCGGTTGTAGGCATCGACGTCGTCCTCGCTTATCGTCGAGCGCGACGTAGCGGACGTACCGGCGGACGTCTCCAGCATATCCACTTCGCTTTGACGCACAGCAGGGCGATAGTCCGTCCGAACTTCCTTCTTCGACTTCGAGGGAACGAAATATACGTCGTCATCCTGCGCGTGCAGCGGCAGACTGACGCTGGCAGCCAGCAGTAAAAGGGGGAAAATCTTTTTCATAAGGCTCTTGTGTTTAATGGATTGTTGCATACGGGCGAGCGCCATTATGGCGCGTTCCGGCCTTCACGTGCAAAGTTAATGAAAAACGCCAATGCTCCCTCAGTTTTTCCTCTGTTTTTATCGGTCTTTCATAATAATTAACCCCTTAGCGTCATCCTTCAACCACATTAGCCCATAACCCCATAGGGAAACCTCGTACACGAACGCCCCAATTGCGGTCTAATAAAATTGCACACCTATCAAAAAACGTGAGTTTTTGCCTCGACAACGTGAACAGCGTATGCCGGGCAAAGAGAAAGGAAAAGGCGATGAACCGGACGATATTTTGGATTTGCTTCCACACTTTGGGCGACAGTTTTTCCTGTTTGGGCGAGAGAAAATCCTGTCGCCCAAACAGTGCTCTCGAAAACGGCTACCGTTCAACGCGTCTGAGCAGGCATAAATTCGCTCCGTGAAGCGCTGTTTTCAGTAAAATTAACCAACAAGCGGCGACAGTTTCGAGTATTTACACTATATTGTCAAAATCAAGCGCGCCATGCTTGCGATATTTTCGACCACGGGAGCATGCGGTGGATTTCGCGGGCATTCTCGACGTTAACATGTGTAAAAAAGTGAATTGCACACATTGCATAAGGTAAGCCGTCATCCGGCTGTGGCCTGACGTAAAACCACAACGAGGTATGGCATATGGGAAAGCCTAATCCGCCGAATGTTGTATCATGATTATGTTTAGTAGGAATGCTCCATCTAACTATTTATCCGTATTTCGGGTAAAAAAATATAGTTTTGCGTGCGAAGGAAAACAGATTTATTGTAAATTTGCACCGCAGTCGTGAAAAGTGAAAGCCCCAAGGGCACGTGGTCACGCCAGATTCTGAGAGGACGACGATAGATTGCACCCACTTTTCTAATTGTATCGTTACGCATGCTTGAAAGCACGTCGGCTGCAATACCCCCAATCGAAATCTTTTTAATATGAACATGTGCCGGCCACTACCATAGTGAAGCCTATGGCCCACATGGACATTTTCCCCACCCATCCAAACCCATGACGCCTTTGTTTACTAAAGAAGACCTGCTGGCGAAGTCCGCTGAGGACCTTCGCGTACTGATGAATGCTGCCGGACTGGCGGTTGATGCCGATGAGACAGACAAGGAAAAGATGGCCTACGCCCTGCTTGATGCGCAGGCTGAAGGTGCTGTCAACGAATCGTTAGCTGCCCCTGCGCCTGCTAAACGCAAACGCGGACGACCCTCAAAGGCCGAACTGGCAGCACGAGAGGCGGCAAAACTGCTGAGCGAGCAAAACCAACAAGACGCAAAGGCTGATGCCGAACCCGCTAAGGTTGTCACAAACGTGGCCGACGATGTGGCCGACAATGATAAGGAAATCTCTTCGTCATCAGACAATGCGGCAAATGCGGACGAAGACATGCCGGCATTTATCAGCGCCCAGATTGAGGAGAATGCACGCAGCAACAGTGGCGCCCGGGAGGAAGCCCGGCCTGAAGTTGGTTTGCCGGGCACGGACGAAACGCAGCCCCGCGACAGTAGGCCTTCGGGCGACGAAAAAGAAGTGAACCCCATCCGTGTCAACGACGATTTCATCATTCTGAAAGACCTGCCGGAGGTACCGATGTCCGGCGATGCCATCAACGACATACCCACCCTGACGATGCCCGCATCCCATACGGGCGCGTACAACGAGCAGCAGTCGGCGGGCACAGAAACAGGCCGTAGGGACGAGGGCCATCTCGAAGCCTCTACCCAACCCCGTACAGCCCCCCGAACACCCGCCGCATCTCTGCCGGCCGAGGAGGAGTTTTTGGAGGGCATTTCCGGCGTACTCGAGATTGTTCAGGAGGGGTATGGTTTTCTGCGCTCGTCCGATTACAACTACTTGGCCTCGCCGGACGACATCTACGTTTCGCAGGCGCTCATCAACCAGTACGGACTGCGTCCGGGCGACGTAGTAGAAGGCAAGGTGCGCGTACCCGAAATGCGCGACAAGTTCTTCGTTCTCACAGAGATAACCCACATCAACGGTTGTAACCCCATGGACATCCGCGACCGTATGCTTTTCGAGCACCTTACGCCGCTGTTCCCTGAGGAGAAGTTCAGGCTCTGTTCGGGCAAGAACGACAGTCTGTCGCGCCGCGTCGTCGATCTGTTCGCCCCCATCGGCAAGGGTCAGCGCGCCCTCATCGTGGCACAGCCCAAAACGGGTAAGACGATGCTTATGAAGGACATCGCCAACGCCATTGCCGAGCATCACCCCGAAACCTACCTCATGATGCTGCTCATCGACGAGCGCCCCGAAGAAGTGACCGACATGGCCCGCACGGTGAAGGCCGAAGTGATAGCCTCGACCTTCGACGAGCCCGCCTCGCGTCACGTCAAGATAGCGGGCATCGTTCTGGACAAGGCCAAGCGCCTCGTAGAATGCGGACACGACGTGGTCATTTTCCTTGACTCCATCACGCGTCTAGCCCGTGCCTATAATACGGTGGCCCCGGCCTCGGGCAAGGTGCTCACCGGTGGTGTCGATGCCAATGCCCTGCAGAAGCCCAAGCGCTTCTTCGGTGCGGCGCGCAACATCGAAGGTGGCGGTTCGCTGACCATCATCGCCACCGCCCTGACTGATACGGGCTCGAAGATGGACGAGGTCATCTTTGAAGAGTTTAAGGGTACGGGCAATATGGAACTCCAGTTGGAACGCACGCTGGCCAACAAGCGCATCTTCCCCGCCGTCAACCTCTCCGCCTCAAGCACCCGACGCGACGACCTGCTGCAGGACGAGCAGGTAATGGGCCGCATGTGGATTCTGCGCAACTACATCGCCGACATGACGCCCACCGAGGCCATGACCGAGGTGAAGAAGCGCATGGAGGACACCACGGGCAACGAAGAGTTCTTGGCGTCGATGAACTCTTGAAAACAAGCACTCTACGCACATATACTTAACCAAATACATGAAGTAAACTTCGGCGGTCTTTCGTCATGAACCGGACGGAAGGCCGCCGTTAAAAGAACCGGAAAAATGAAGCTCCTATCACGTCTCCATGAAACACGCGTGGTGCGCCGATTACGCGCGATGTTTTGCGCACTATGCCTTTTGGCTATCTTTACCCCGACTGTGGCGCAGACAACAGTTTTGAATGGCTATGTTTACAAGAAAGTTACCAGCACAACTGAACTGAACACCGTGGCTTACGACTTCATACTTGTCTGTGAGGCCACCAACAGTGTAATGACCGGCATTTCCAACAGCAAAGATCAAATGGAGTCATGTACATTGAGTGATGGCATTCTTACCGGTTACGACACAGAGCCTTTCGTATTCACGTTAACGAATAAAAGCAGTTATTACTACATAAAATCTTCTTCGGGGCAATACCTCAAAGCCGCAACGAGTGGAACAAACCTATCGTTGGCTAGCACATCTAAAGATTGTGAGTTGGCCATCAAATTTGAAGCAAACGGCGACGTCAAAATCGGCTATTATAAAAGTAACAAGTATATCTCGCTCAACAATGGTGTGTTAGGACATAATGGCACTTATGGCACAGACTCCTATAAAGCCGTACAACTTTACAGAAGGGAATATGTCGTTTCCTTCCCAAAGGCTACACAGGGTTTGACCACCTTCTATAATGCCGACTATGGTTATGAATTACCCAGTGGCGTTACAGCCTATGCCGTATCCTGCGCTGATGAAAACCAGCCCATTGGCATGACAAAGGCTTTCAACACAGGGGCTTATATTAAAAGTAACACAGCATTGCTTCTCAAAGGAACACCTGGAGAAACGCTGTACATCCCAACACGTAATAATGCAGCCGGCGTGTTTAGCGGCACTAACCTATTGGAAGGTGGCCGTACAGCAGATGGCTATACAGCAGCCTCAAAGGCAGGCGATTATTACTACTACAAACTCGCCATCAAGGACGGTCAGTTGGGCTTCTACTGGGGCGCCGAGAAGGGTGCAGCCTTCCAAATGACCAAGCCCACCACCGCCTATTTGGCTGTACCAAAGAGTGCAGTGCAGCAGGCAGCCGGCCTGCGCATAGACCTCGATGCCATCACGGGCGTCAAGTGCTTGGAGATGCAAGGCGGTAAAGACCTCAACGATGGTGACGGACAAATATACACCCTCGATGGCCGCCGCTGCACCACCGTTCCGCGGAAGGGCATGTACATCATCAATGGCAAGAAAGTAATACGTTAAACACAGAAATTCACACACATGAAGTCTTATATCGCTCCCCAATGTGACATCCTTCCCATCGTCAGCGATGGTCCGTTTCTCTGCACCAGCAATGGCTCATCCAACACTACGCCCTCCGTACGCAACGAAGTTTGCACGAGTGAAGAGTACAGCCGCCGCGGTAATATGAGTTCGGAAATTTGGAAAAACGATAAGTAATCCTTCTCCGTCATTCACAGACGGTTGCCTCAAAGCGCGCCAAAAAGCGCCATTCCATCGCAGGCCGGCCGCGCGAAGCGCCCAATGAAAACCTCGGTTTTGTTTGGCACTTCGCGCGGCTTGTCGTATCTTTGCATTATGATTGAATTGTCGAGACATATCGAAGCGCTGTTGCTCACGCACGACTGCGTGATTGTACCGGGACTGGGCGGCTTTGTCACCCAGTATGTGCCTGCGTACTATGTGGAGGAAGAAAACCTGTTCATCCCCCCTCACCGCACCATAGCCTTCAATGCCGGCCTTTCACTCAACGACGGACTGCTGGTTGAGTCGTACATGAAGCGTAGCGGCAGCAACTATGCCGACGCCGTGGCGCAGGTACGTCGCGATGTCCAGGACTTGCTGGCGTCGCTCGAGCAGCATGGCGAGTATGAACTGCAAGGCTTGGGCACGCTGACCCGCCGCATGGAGGGTACACTCATCTTCACCCCGGCCGACTCCGGCGCCGTCACCCCACACCTGTATGGCCTTGGCGCATTCAGTGCCCGCCGCCATGTTGCAGAGGAGGAAGAAAAGCACACCATACCTGTTTCTACAACAAAGGATTGTGGTATAGATACTGATGTAAAAGACGAAGACTTTGAAATACCTCGTCGCCGAAAGACATGGCTGAACCGCGACCTCTACAACTATGTCGCAGCGGCCGTGGTGGCCATTGTCTTCTATTTCCTTTGGGCCACCCCCTTAGGAAATCCGCAGACCACGGCCTATCAGCACTACTCCGGCATGGGGATGCCTTTGGCAGTACAACCGGCAGCACCTGCTTCGCATTCCATTAAGCAGGATACGCCGCAGTGCTCTAACCCGCAAGAAGCTACCGCCGAGAAGGCAATCGCAACGCCCGACACAACGCGTGTAGAGCAGGAGGCGACTGACAACCGGCCCGCCGCTACCGATGGCTCGCAAACCGATATGGCAAACCAACCCATGGCGAACAATCCTGCTGAGGATGTGGAAGCCGAAGCGCAAAAGCCCTATTACGTCATCGTCCTGGCCAGCGCCATTACGACAGAGAATGCGGAGCAGTATGTGACGAAACTGCAACGCGAGGGCTACGAAGAGGCCGAAGTGCTAACCCGCCGCAAGATGGTGCGCGTGGTGTATGGACACTATGCCACCGCAGCCGAATCGCAGACGGCCCTCAACCGGTTGCGCCACAAGAGCAATGCGTTTGACGACGCTTGGACCTACGAAGTAAAATAAGAATAGCGGCACCGTCCGTTCCTTCCCTGCCAGACTTTCTTTCTAGAAGCGGACAACAAAGCACGACGCACCGGCCGGTGTGTTCGCCCGGCAAAGACAGAACACGCGGTTTGATTTATATTCCCCAAAGTCGTTGCGTCCGCTAATATAACGAACAATATGAAAAAGATTCGCTGTCCCAAATGCGATGAGCCCATCCTCTTCGATGACAGTCGTTACGAAGCCGGCCGCACGCTGGTCTTTGAATGTCCCGAATGCCATAAACAGTTTCGCCTGCGCATCCCCGGTGCCAAAGCCCCTGCAGATGCCGAACAAGAAGAAGAGCGACAGGTTTATGGCCGTTTGGTCATCATAGAAAATGCCTTCCATCTGAAGCAGCAGATTCCCCTTTACGAAGGCGAAAACGTAGTGGGCCGTCATGTCAAAGGCACCAAAGCCAATGCCGCCTTCAAGACCGTTGACCCCAGCGTCGATACAACCCATTGCATCGTCACCGTTAAACCTACTGCAGACGGCCAACGGGCACGGTTTATCCTTCGCGATGCACCGTCGAACACCGGCACCTTCCTCTTCAACGACATTCTGCCCGACAGAGCCCGCGTTGACGTGCACGACGGCGACATCATTACCATCGGGGCCACCACCATGATACTCCGCGAAGGTCAGGACGACGACGAGGAGTAGTGTTCCCCCCATCACATTTCCCTTATGAGCCACACCTTTCTACTGTACGTTCCGCTCCTTGCCCTCGGCCTGGCATCAACACCGCCGTCATTACTTGAGCAAAACTGTGATGTAAACACCGTCATTCCCCACTGTATAGCCATAGATTCTGACAGTGCCCAATCTGCTGCCTACGATGGCGAATGGGAATGTGCGAACCCGAAGGTCAAACTGGTGTTGAACACGAAGGAAGAAAACGTTGAAGTGCCCGACTATGGTTTTCTCGGCACCACGCACGGCTATATGGCAGGAACGGGGCTTTACGGTACATGGATCGTCACGACCTGCACCATAGACAAGGATGCTGTTCGTTTGCGCTTCGCCAACGACACCGGTGGCGACGTACAGAATGCACGGCTGACCCTTCAGGGCGATACGGCGCTACTGTTTGAAGCCACGGGGAGCAATGCCCTACGGTATGTCGTCAAACGCAAGTTGGTCAAAGCACCCTCAACGATGGTGTTTCATCGCCCCGGTCGGGCCAAGGCATCCGCGCCCCAAAAGCGTTAAATCGATAAGAGAACAAGAAAGCCACAGACTAAGTCACAATAAAACCTCTACATTGCCGTTATAGGATAGAAGCGAGACCCCATCGCGGCTGACGACAAGACAGCCCGATTGTCCCCACCCTCCCCCTATAACCCACCTTGAATATGAGTTCAGCCCCCAGTTTCAGCGAAGACATTCGTTTCAGAATGACGCCCACGGAGCGCCGCTTGAAGCGTGCCTTCGACGTAATTTTCGCCCTTGTGGGGATTGCCACAATATGGCCATTAATGGTCCTGCTGTGCATCATTCTCTTTATCGGAGGCGGGCGTCACGTCTTTTATAAGCAGGAACGTCAGGGATTGGGTGGACGCGTGTTCAACATCCTGAAATTCCGGACGATGAAGGTCAATGCCGAGGTGGATGTGCCAAGACTGGAACGCCCGGGCGACCCGCGACTGACACGTATCGGTGCCGTGCTGCGCCGTCACCATTTGGACGAACTCCCGCAGTTGTGGAACGTGCTGCGAGGGGACATGTCGGTGGTAGGACCGCGTCCCGAGCGCCCCTATTTCGTACGTCTTATTACAGAACGGGACCCGCGTTATCCTGCGCTCTTCCAAATCAGACCGGGCCTGACCTCAGAAGCCACTCTGGTCAATGGCTACACGGACAACATCGAAAAGATGACGCGACGGCTCGAGTTTGACCTCGACTATCTCCAACACGCCACCCTTGGCGGAGACATACGCCTCATCCTACGCACCATCCGCGTAGTAATCTGCGGCGACAAACGCCCAACAAAGCTACCCAAATGACGATGGCGGCATCACGAATAGATTGACATCACACCACATCGCCACACCCTCCGCTTCGGCGATGACAGCCATAACCACTACAGACCATGAAAATAGACCGCTTAAAGCCATTCCTTATCCTGTTGCTCTTAGTTTGCTCGTACACCGCAATGTACGCTCAGGAAAACTCGCCTATGACCGACCAACAGGTTATTGAGTTTATCATCAAAGAAAAGGAAAAAGGCACAGCTCAGGAAACCATCGTCAAGCGTTTGGTAGAGCGTGGCGTACCTGTCACGCAACTACAGCGCATCCGCCGCAAGTACGAACGCCAGAACGGCAGCGACCAACTCGGTGCGCGCGACCTGACAGGCAAAAGACAGACGGAAGACCGCCTGCGTCAAGGCTCTTCCATAAATGGGAATGGTCGGAATCAAGACCGGAAAGACAGAAGCAACCAAGGTTTAGGGAATCGGCCGAGGGTACAGAATGACGAAGACACCTATGGCCAAAACACGGACTTTCTCTTTCCCGACACAACGGGCATTCTCACAGAGTTCTTCCCCGGCAAAGAGACCAAAAGTCGTATCTTCGGACACGACATTTTCCAATCGGCCGACCTCAGTTTTACCCCCGAGATGAACATCCCCACCCCATCCGACTATCGGCTGGGAGCAGGCGATGCCGTTATGGTGGACGTATGGGGAGCTTCAGTGCGCACCTTTTCTACCACTGTTTCGCCCGAAGGTTGCATCGACATTGAAGGTTTCGGCCCCATTCAAGTGGGTGGCATGACCGTCGGCGAGGCCGGCAAACGTGTGCGCTCCGTGCTGGGAGGACGCTTTAGCGGTTCACAGATACGTCTGAGCATCGGCGAGACAAAAAGCATCACGGTCAACGTCATGGGCGCCGTCAATCGCCCCGGCACATTCACGCTCTCTGCCTTCGCCACCGTCTTTCATGCCCTCTATATGGCAGGCGGGCCCACCGAAATCGGTACGCTTCGCAGCATCAAAGTATATCGCCAGGGACGGGAGATTAGCACGGTGGACCTCTACGACTACATCCTGAACGGCAAGATGACCGGCGACATCCGGCTGGCCTCGGGCGATGTCATCATCGTCTCGCCCTACGATTGCCTGGTAGAAATAACGGGTAAGGTAAAACGCCCCATGCTCTATGAAATGAAGAAGACCGAGAGCTTGGCCACGCTGATTGCTTATGCCGGAGGCTTTAGAGGCGATGCTTGGACACAGCAGGTTCGCCTTGTGCGAAAGAGCGGAAACCAAATGTCCGTGCATACCATCGATGAGTTCGACCTCGGCCGTTTTCAGATGATGGACGGTGACTCAGTCGCCGTCGATTCCACCCTGCAGCGCTTCAGCAATATGGTGGAGATACGCGGTGCCGTGTTCCGCCCGGGCATGTATCAGACTGACGGAAATGTTTCGACGGTAGGTGAACTCATCGCCCGTTCAGGTGGATTAAAAGAAGATGCCATGAGCGAACGCGGCGTGATGCACCGACGCAAAGAAGACCGCACGCTGGAAGTGCTCGCCATCAACCTGAAAGGCATCGTGGAGCATACGGAGCCTGATATAGCTCTGCGGAACGAAGACATTCTGTACGTTCCCAGTAGAAACGACCTCACCGCCGACCGCAAACTGACCATTTTCGGCGAGGTGTTCTATCCCGGCGAATATGAATATGCAGACAACACTACACTTGAAGACCTCATTCTTCAAGCCGGCGGACTGACAGATGCGGCATCGTTGGTCAAGGTTGACGTCTCGCGCCGAGTGAATAATCCCCAAGCTCTGCAATCACAGACCAATGTGGCTGAGACATACACCTTCTCGCTCAAAGACGGCTTTGTTGTACAGGGTACGCCCGGTTTTACCCTCAAGCCTTTCGATGAAGTGTATGTGCGCCGGTCGCCCGGCTACTCAAACCAGCAGCACGTCACGGTGGATGGCGAGGTGGCCTTCGGTGGACAATACACCATAACCAACTCTACCTACCGTTTGAGCAACCTTATCAAAGACTGCGGCGGTCTGAGCGAAGGCGCCTATGCCAAAGGCGCCGTGCTGATACGTCGCATGACCGAAGATGAAAAGGTACAGCAGAAGACCTTGCGGATGGCAGCCTCCAGCGGCGATAGCGTCGATATACGCAAACTGGACTTCAGCACGGAATATAACGTAGGTATCAATCTGGAAATGGCGCTGCAGAATCCCGGCAGCGAACGATGGGATATCGTGCTTCGTGAAGGCGACCGCTTGTTCGTCCCGCAGTTTAACAACACGGTATCTATCAACGGCGAGGTGCTGTTCCCCAACACGATAGCCTACCGACAGGGAGCAAAGGCCAGTTACTATATCGACCAAGCGGGTGGTTTCAGCACCAACGCCCGTAAGAGCCGTATCTTCGCCGTCCACATGAATGGCACGGTAACGCCGGTCAAATCGGCCAAAGACATACAGCCGGGTTGCTGCATCGTCGTACCATCGAAGAGCAAGAAGCGAAACCTGTCTGTCACCGAAATCATAAGCATGGGCTCTATCACAGCCACTTTAGCGGCCGTCATCGCTACGATAGTGAAATAGCCCTCAATCTACGTAACAATTTGTTTTCCCAAAGAGGGTGCGTCAATGCGATGCGCCCTCTTTTCTCTTCTCACCCCATGAACACTGATGTTTTACAGATTAGCCTACGCGACATGCAGTATTATGCCTACCATGGCGTAATGCCGCAGGAACAGGAAGTAGGCGGAGAGTACCGCGTGTCCGTCACCTTGGACGTCAGCAACACGCAAGAGGCCGTGTATGCCGACGCTCTTGAGGGCACCGTCAACTACGCCCATGTCCAGCACGTCGTAAGCCGGATTATGGCCACACCCTCAAAACTGCTTGAGCATGTGGCAGGACGCATCGCCCGCCGATTGTTCAGCATGGATTTGCGCATCAGACAAGCCGAGATCAACGTGACCAAGTGTTGTCCGCCAATAGCCGGAAGTACGGGTAGTGCCACCTGTACGCTACGCGCCCATTCCCCCTTTGCCGAACACCTGCGTCTTGTCATCCTCGACTTTGACGGCACATTGGCCGATACAACCACCGGCATCATGACCACCATGCAGGCCACGTTCAACGCCCATCAGATGCCCCAACCGGAGGCGGAGGCCATCACCCGTACCATCGGACTGCCGCTCTCACATTCCATCGCCCTTTTGGCAAAGAGCGACGCCATAAAGACCGCCCAAATGGTGGCCACCTACCGGCAACTTTTCGAAGAAGTAGGGACAAAGAACGTTACATTGTTTCCGGGAATCAAAGAAACCTTGGCCACACTGAAAGAAAGTGGTATCATGACCGCCATTGCCACAAGCCGCGGTCATCAGTCCGTGGAAAGTCTGTGCCAAAATCTCGGCATCGCCCCATGGATTGACTTCATCGTGGCCGAAGATGATGTTCACGAGAAGAAGCCGGCGCCCGAGGCCATCCTTCGCATCCTGGACCACATGCAGATACAGCCCAACGAAGCCCTGATGGTAGGCGACACCACCTACGACGTGGCTATGGGTTTGGCCGCCCGATGCCCCACCATGGCCGTTACCTACGGCAACCACGACCGGCAGACATTAGAGCTTTGCGGAGCAGACCTTGTCTGCGACCATTTCGAGAATATACTAAGCCTCTTCACATGAGCGAAGGGGCCGCATCGCCACAATGATCTCCTGACCACTCCGGGAGCCCATACGTGCCATACTTCAGTTCACGATAAAAATAGTAAACGCTGCAAAGAAAAACAAGTCTGGCATTCGCCGTCCCAAAGATTATATGTAAGTTTGCAGTGTGGTTAATTGGATAATTGTGCCTTTGGCCGTGCGTTGTCATCGTCACAAGCCCAAATCTCCACACCATTTACTCCCCTCCCAAACCCACACGCTCTGTCAGAGAGTCCGTACATGAGAAAAGTATTCTTCATCGTCATCTGGTGTTTCTACACACTCATCATACTCGGCATATTCTTCCTCTTTATGTCCATAAAAAAAGGCTGGATAGGATATATGCCGCCGTTGGACGAACTGCAAAGTCCCATCAGCAAATACGCCTCTCAGGTGTTCTCGGCCGATGGGACGTTATTGGGCACGTGGTCACGCAACGAAAACCGCATCTTTGCCGACTACGACAGCATATCGCCCCATGTCTTTAATGCCTTGGTGGCCACCGAAGATGTGCGCTTCTTCAACCATTCCGGTATCGACGTCAAAGCCTTTGGGCGTGCCCTGATAAAAACGGGTCTTCTCCGGCAGAAAGAAGCCGGTGGCGGCAGTACCATCACGCAGCAGTTGGCAAAGCAGCTCTATTCCTCAACGGCCGAGAGCTCCATTCAGCGAATGACACAGAAAACCATTGAATGGGTCATCGCCGTAGAGTTGGAGCGCTATTATACGAAGGAGGAAATACTGACACTGTATCTCAACTATTTTGACTTCCTTCACAACGCTGTCGGCATCAAGACGGCTGCATGGGTCTATTTCCACAAAAAACCCATTGACCTGACCATCAATGAGGCTGCCACACTCATTGGCATGTGCAAAAACCCTTCCTACTTCAATCCTGTCCGCGTTCCCGAGCGATGCCGCGAGCGCCGCAATGTGGTGCTCAGTCAGATGGTCAAGGCCGGCTATTTGAGTGAAGAGGAGCGCGACAGCCTGGCAGACCAACCCCTCAAACTCGACTTCCACCGCATAGACCACAAGGACGGACAGGGTACCTATCTGCGCGAATATCTGCGCCGCATCATGATGGCCAAAAAACCTCAGAAGAGCGACTATCGTGAATGGCAGATGGGACAGTATTATTCTGACTCTTTGGCATGGGAAAACGACCCGCTCTATGGCTGGTGCAACAAAAACCACAAGGCCGACGGCAAGCCCTATGACATTTACATCGATGGCCTGCGCATCTACACCACCATCGACTCACGTATGCAACGCTATGCTGAGGAGGCGGTCCGTGCACACGTAGGATTATACCTTCAGCCCAACTTTGAAAGCGAAGGACGTGGCCGCGCCAACTTCCCCTATGCCGCCTCGCTGAGTAATGCCGAGGTGAAGGCACTCCTCGACAAAGCCATGAAGCAGAGCGACCGCTACCGCACGATGCAACGCGCCGGTTACAGCGACGAGGAAATTGTCAAGGCATTCAATACGCCGACAGACATGACGGTCTTCACCTACCAAGGCGAAAAGGATACGCGCATGACGCCCCTCGACTCCATCCGCTACTACAAGTCGTTCCTGCGCAGTGGCCTTCTGTCTATCGACCCGTCCAACGGATATGTCAAGGCGTATGTGGGCGGTCCCGACTTCAAGTATTTCCAGTACGACATGGCCATGGTTGGCCGTCGTCAGGTGGGCTCCACCATGAAGCCCTTCGTCTATACCATGGCGATGGAGGATGGCTACGCCCCGTCATACACCGTGCTGAACGTACAGCGCACATACGGAAAGTGGACACCGCGCAACACCAGTCGCGCCCGGTATGGCGAAGAAGTGACTCTCAAATGGGGACTTAGCCAGTCGAACAACTGGGTGACGGCTGAAGTCATGCACATGATCGACCCCACGGGCACACGGCTCGTCGATTTCCTGCATCATGTAGGTGTGGCCAACAATCAGATTTACCCCGCCATGCCCCTTTGCCTTGGTGCCTGCGAAATCACAGTCGGCGAAATGGCATCAGCCTACACGGCGTTTGTCAACAAGGGACTGCGGTGCGCACCCATCCTCGTCACCCGCATTGAAGACAACATGGGCAACGTCATCGCCGAGTTTGCGCCCCGCATGGAGGAAGTCATCAGCGAGCAGACGTCATACTATATGATAGACATGCTTCGCGCCGTCGTTGACCAGGGTACGGGCCGTCGTCTGCGCTTCAAGTACAACTTCACCGCCGACATTGCCGCCAAAACCGGCACCACGAACGACAACAGCGACGGCTGGTTCATGGGGTGCGTGCCCCGCTTGGTGACGGCCTGCTGGGTGGGCGGTGAAGAGCGAAACATCCATTTTGCCTCCATGGCCATGGGACAGGGTGCATCATCAGCCCTGCCTATCTGGGCCTACTACATGAGAAAAGTCTATCGCGATGCGTCATTGCCCTACAAAGAGGATGAACGCTTCGACATCCCCACACCCGTCCAGCCCTCCACGGATGAAGAGGAAAGCGAAATAGAAGAGAATCCTTGACCAACAAGTCGAACAAATAATCTTACGTTGACATGAAATTCGTAGCCATCATACCCGCCCGTTACGCCTCCACCCGCTTTCCGGGCAAGCCCCTGGCCCTGCTGGGCGGCAAACCCGTCATTCAGCACGTTGTAGAACGTGTAGGCCGTGTCATCCCCGACACCATCGTGGCCACCGATGATGAGCGCATCATGGAGGCTGTGGCCGCTTTCGGTGGTCAGGCCATCATGACCGGCACACACCATCGCAGTGGCACGGACCGTTGCCGCGAGGCGCTCGATAAAAGCGGTCTCGACGCCGACGTCGTGGTGAACGTTCAGGGCGATGAACCTTTCATCGCCACCTCACAGCTGGAAGAAATTATCCGCTGTTTCGACGATGTCTCCACACAGATAGCCACCCTTGTCCAGCCCTTTGCCCCCAAGGCCGGTTGGGCAGCACTCAGCAACCCCAACAGTCCGAAGGTGGTGGTGGACGACCGCAACTTTGCGCTCTATTTCTCACGCTCGGTCATCCCCTATCTACGCGGCATCCCCCAAGAGGAATGGCTCAGCAGCCACACGTTCTACAAGCACATCGGCCTCTATGCCTATCGTGCCGACGTGCTCCGACAAATCTCGGGTATGCCCCAAAGTGCGCTTGAGTGCGCCGAAAGTTTAGAGCAGTTGCGGTGGCTACAGGCCGGTCTCCGAATAAAGGTGGGCTACACCAACACACCAACCATTGGCATCGACACGCCCGAGGACCTCGCGGCAGCCGAGGCATGGCTTCAGCAACAGCCAAAAGCCCTGTAATTGTTTTATCATTGTTTTATCACACATCCCTTTTCCTGTCTATTATCAAAAATGCCAGTCCTCATATCCATGAAAAGATCTTCTCTGCTCACTCTCCTTCTCCTTGCTTTATACCTTCCCGTCCAAGCCCAGAAAATACAGGTCGGGTCTTATACCTTCAAAGATGGTAGCGTATATACGGGCGACTTGTATAACGGCAAACCCAACGGTGTAGGACGCACGGTCTTCACCAACGGCGATGTCTATGAAGGCGACTATGTCAAAGGCAAGCGTGACGGTCAGGGCACATTGACAAAGGCGGATGGCGAGCGCTACGAAGGGCAGTGGTTTCAGGATCAGCAGCATGGACGCGGCACGTATTATGCGCTGAACAACAACCGCTACGAAGGACTTTGGTATCGCAATGCCAAAAACGGCGCAGGCACGATGTACTACTATAACGGCGACGTATATCGTGGCGAATGGAAAGACGATATGCGCAACGGAAAGGGTACCTATACCTACAAGAATGGTGCCTACTACTCCGGAACATGGGTAGAAGACAAGAAAAGCGGCCACGGCGTTTTCGACTGGAACGATGGGGAGAAATATGAGGGCGCTTGGGAAGACAACATGCGTTCAGGAAAGGGCACGTACTATTATGCCGACAATGACGTCTATCAGGGCGACTGGGTAAACGACGTGCAGGATGGCCGTGGCATATACCGCTTCCGCAACGGCGATGTCTATGAAGGAGACTACCGCAACGGCCAGCGCACGGGGCAGGGCATCATCACTTTCGCCAACGGCGACACCTATAAGGGGCAGTTCTTGGACGGCGAACAGGACGGCCAGGGCGTCTTCACCTGGAAAGACGTGGCTACTTATACCGGAGCATGGAAGCACAACAAGCGCAATGGCTTTGGCAAGTACAAGTGGAAGAATGGCGATGAGTATGAGGGGCACTGGAAAGACAATCTGATGGATGGTGAAGGCACATGGCGCCGCGCAAACGGCGAGAAGTATCGCGGTTCCTTCAAAATGGGCAAGAAGCACGGCCATGCCGTCGAGATTGCCGCCGATGGCACCCGCTTCGACGGCAACTACGTCGATGGCGAGCGCGACGGGGCCTTTACCGAATACGACAGCAACGGCAACGTCAAGCGCAAAGGCGTTTACCGTAACGGCCGCGTCGTCGAGGGATAAGCACCTTACGGATTGCTATCAGACGCAGGCCTGCATACAGACCTTAGGGACTGATGGCTTCCACACGAATGACTATATTGACAACATATTTACCCGTTAACCTTTTACTAAATACACCTGGCATATGACCACAACCAAGAAAACTGCGAAGCGCGCACCGCGCCGCCTCAAGATTGTAAAGAACGACTCTTGGCTGGAGCCGTATAATGAAGCCATCGAAGGCCGCCACAATTTTGTTCTCAGCAAAATGGACGCCCTCACTCAGAACGGTAAAATCACCCTTTCTGAGTTTGCCAATGGCCACGAGTACTTTGGACTCCACCAGACGGATACCGGCTGGGTGTTCCGCGAATGGGCACCCAATGCTATCGCCATCTACCTCGTCGGCGACTTCAGCAACTGGAAGGAGATGAGCAAATATCGCCTGAAGCGCCTCAAGGGCACAGGCAACTGGGAGATTGTCCTGCCCAAGAATGCCCTGCACCATCTTGACCTCTTCAAGATGAAGGTCTATTGGGAAGGCGGCGAAGGCGAGCGCATCCCCGCCTGGGCCACCCGCGTCGTTCAGGACGAAGAGACCAAAATTTTCAGCGCACAGGTATGGGCTCCCGAGAAGCCCTACAAATTTGCCAAGAAGACCTTCCGTCCCAACCGCGACCCGCTGCTTATCTACGAGTGCCACATCGGCATGTCGCAGGACGCAGAGAAGGTGGGCACCTACAACGAGTTTCGTGAGAACGTCCTGCCGCGCGTCATCAAGGACGGCTACAACTGCCTCCAGATTATGGCCCTGCAGGAGCACCCCTACTATGGCAGTTTTGGCTACCACGTGAGCAGTTTCTTCGCCGCATCCAGCCGCTTCGGCACACCCGATGACCTGAAGCGCCTCATCGACGAAGCGCACCAAAACGGCATCGCCGTCATCATGGACCTCGTGCAGAGCCATGCCGTGAAGAACGAACTCGAAGGTCTGGGCAATCTGGCCGGCGACCCCTGCCAGTATTTCTACAGCGGCGGCCGCCGCGAGCATCCCGCATGGGACAGCCTCTGCTTCGACTACGGCAAAGACGAAGTCATCCATTTCCTGCTGTCCAACTGCAAGTTCTGGCTCAACGAATACCACCTCGACGGTTTCCGCTTCGATGGCGTCACCTCCATGCTCTACTACAGCCACGGCCTCGGCGAAGCCTTCTGCGGCTATGGCGACTACTATAACGGTCATCAGGACGACAATGCCATCTGCTACCTCACGCTGGCCAACGAACTCATCCATCAGGTCAACCCCCGCGCCATCACCATCGCCGAGGAGGTGAGCGGTATGCCCGGTCTGGCAGCACCCTTCAAGGATGGCGGCTACGGCTTCGACTACCGCATGGCCATGAACATCCCCGACTTCTGGATCAAGATTATCAAGGAGCAGACGGATGAAAACTGGAAACCCTCGTCCATCTTCTGGGAACTGACCAACCGCCGCGCCGACGAGCGCACCATCTCCTACTGCGAAAGCCACGACCAGGCCCTCGTTGGCGACAAGACCATCATCTTCCGCCTCATCGACGCCGACATGTACTGGCACTTCCGCAAGGGCGACGAGAATGGCACCGTACACCGCGGCATCGCCCTGCACAAGATGATTCGCCTCGTCACGGCATCGACCATCTGCGGCGGCTACCTCAACTTCATGGGCAACGAGTTCGGCCATCCCGAATGGATCGACTTCCCCCGCGAAGGCAACGGCTGGAGCTGCAAGTACGCACGCCGTCAGTGGAACCTGGTAGATAACAAGGACCTCTGCTACCACTACCTTGGCGACTTCGACCAAGCCATGCTTAAAGTCCTCACCTCCGAGCCCAAGATAGAGCGCCTGCCCGTTCAGGAAATCTGGCACAACGACGGCGACCAGATTCTGGCCTACAGCCGCGGCGACCTGCTCTTCGTCTTCAACTTCAGTCCGACGCGCAGCTACACCGGCTACGGCTTCATGGTGCCCGAAGGCAAGTACAATGTGGTCCTCAACACCGATGCCAAAGCCTTCGGCGGCAACGGTCTGGCCGACGACTCTGTTGAGCACTTCACCAACTTCGACCCGCTCCTTAAGCCCGACGGCAAAGGCTGGCTGCAACTGTACATTCCGGCCCGCTCTGCCGTAGTGCTCCGCAAGGCCGAAGAGAAATAACACGTTAGATCCCCACAGATTGGGCGGCAGAAATTTCTGTTTGGACGGCAGAAATTCCTGTCGCCCAAATCTTATCCCCCAGCCGCGGGCACATTGAGTGCCGGCCGCGGGCACATTGAGTGCCAGCCGCGGGCACATCGAGTGCCAGCCGCGGGTACATTGAGTGCCAGCCGCGGGCACATCGAGTGCCAGCCGCGGGTACATCGAGTGCCAGCCGCGGGCAATCGCATTGCCAGCCGCGGGCAATCGCATTGCCAGCCGCGGGCAATCGCATTGCCAGCCGCGGGCAATCGCATTCCCAGCCGCGGGCAATCGCATTCCCAGCCGCGGGCAATCGCATTCCCAGCCCTTGGGAATCAAATTCCCAGCCCTTGGGAATCAAATTCCCAGCCCTTGGGAATCGAATTCCCAGCCCTTGGGAATCAAATTCCCAGCCCTTGGGAATCAAATTCCCAGCCCTTGGGAATCAAATTCCCAGCCCTTGGGAATCATGTTCCCAGCCCTTGGGAATCAAAATCCCAGCCCTTGGGAATCGAACTCCCGGCCCTTGGGAATCGAACTCCCGGCCCAATCCTTTTATAATCCAACAACCGCCGCACCATGCGTCAATCTTCCCTGCTCCTCTCTCTGCTGTTTCTATGGACTGCGGGCGTAAAAGGCCAGAGCCTCATCCCCAGTCCGCTCACCTACCAACCGCTCACGGGGAGCCACCCCCTGGAGCGCACCTACCGCATCGAGCCCGAATCGAAAGCCATCTGGCGCGAAGCCAAGGCGGCCGGATGGGACGTGCTTCAATCGTCCTCTCTTTCGGCCTATCGTGGGCACAGTGCTTCGCGTAATAGAAATCAGGGCATTATCTCGATGGCTTGCTATGCCGACGACCCACGACCCGAGGCTTATGCCCTGCGCATCACGCCGGACACCCTGTGGGTAAAGGCCAACACTACCGACGGGTGGCGTCACGCACTGACCACACTGCGCCGATTGGCTGCCGACGCTAATAACGGTGCCATCCCTTGCGTCAGTATCGAGGACGCCCCGGCCATGGCGTGGCGTGGGGTAATGCTCGACGTCTCCCGCCACTTCTACCCCATCCCTACCTTATATAATGTCGTTGACTGGCTGGCCCGCTACAAGATGAACCGGCTGCACCTCCACCTTACCGATGCTGCCGGCTGGCGCATGGAAATCAAGCGCTATCCGCTGCTTACCAAGCAGGCGGCATGGCGTGACGCCGCCTTATGGAAAACATGGTGGAACGGCACGCGGGCCTATGCCCACGAGGGCGACACCGCGGCCTACGGCGGTTACTATACCCAAAAGCAACTTCGCCAACTTGTGAAGTATGCCAGTCGGCGCGGCGTCACCATCGTGCCCGAGATCGAGATGCCTGCCCATAGCGAGGAGGTCACGGCTGCCTATCTCGAACTGTCGTGTACGCACGATCCCAAGGGACAGCCCGACTTCTGTCCGGGCAATGAGGGCACGTTCACCTTCCTTCAGAACGTGTTGGCAGAGGTGATGGACGTCTTTCCCTCAACCGACATCCATGTCGGCGGCGATGAGGCCGGCAAGGCCGCCTGGCCCACCTGTTCCCTCTGCCGGCAGCGCGTTAAGGACGAGGACCTGCCTTCTGTTCAGGCACTCCAGGGCTACCTCATTCGCCGCATCGCTGCCTACGCCCGAGAGAGAGGCCGCCGCATCATCGCCTGGGACGAGGTGCTGGACGACAGTATGCCCACGGACGTTCAGGTAATGATATGGCGCGACACGACCACCGTCCGCAAGGCCATTGCCCGTGGGCACGACGTCATTCTCGCGCCCGGCGCTTTCTGTTATCTCGATGCCTATCAGGACGATCCTTCCCTCGGACCGGAAGCCAATGGTGCCTATCGGCCGCTGTCGCGCGTCTATGGCTATCGGCCGTTGGCCGGTCTTTCGGTTGAAGAGCGCAGTCATATCCGCGGCATCCAGGGCTGTCTTTGGACAGAGTACGTGCCCACTCCTGCCGATGTCGAACGGATGCTGTTGCCCCGCCTGCTGGCCATTGCCGAGAATGGATGGACGGGAGGTTGCGAAAAGGACTATGCGTCTTTCCGCCAACGCGCGGTAGCGGAATGCAACCGGCTTCGCGCCCAGGGCATCCAAGCCTTCAACCTTGGTGCCGAGGTGGGCGACCGCCCGGCATCACGCCAACCGGTATGGCACAAGGCTCGAGGCGCAAAGGTGATTTACCACCGGCCTTACAACAACACCTATACCGCAGGTGGTGAAACGGCGCTCACCGACGGGCGCCGCGGCGGATGGGACTATGGTGCCGGCTCTGCCTGGCAGGGCTTTATCAGCCGTGGCCGTATAGACCTTACCCTCGACCTTGGCAAGGTGATGGACGTACGGCGTGTCGCCATGGACTTCTTCCAGTCGGCAGGTCCCGAAATCTATCTGCCGAGTAGTTTCCGCATAGCGGCAGTCGATGAAGCAGGACAGGAAACGGAATTGGTTACGCGCAGCGAAACCACCGTACGCCACACGCTGCCGTCGGTGGAAACTTGGGGTTGGCAGGGCGAAATCCGGACGCGCTATCTGCACATTCAGGCCAACAGCGGCCCCTTGGGCGGTTGGCTGTTCACAGACGAAATCATCGTAGAATAAAGGTATGTCGTTTCTTACAGTATATAGAGCCTCTGCGGGCTCGGGCAAGACGTTCACGCTGGCAGCCGAATATGTGGCGAAGGTGCTCTGTCAAGAGGGGGCCGACCCTTCTGCTACCCTGGCCGTGACCTTCACCAACAAGGCCACGACGGAGATGAAGCAGCGTATTGTCAGCGAAATGTGGAATCTGGCACAGGGTTCGCCTTCGCCTTTCCGCGACGTGGTCAAGGCCATGCTGCGACGTGACGGCGTCATTGACGACGACGGCCCGGCGGCGGAACAGTTGATCACGCGCCGCGCCGCACAGGCCCTGCACAACATCCTTCACCGCTACGACGACTTCCACGTGCTGACCATCGACACCTTTTTCCATGGTCTGCTTACGGCGCTGGCTCACGAACTGGGTCTCTCCGCCGGCTGCGGTGTGGAGATTGACGATGAGCAGGTCAGCGCACAGGCGGCTTCGCGCCTCATCGACCTCCTGCCCGAGCACACCGACTTGCAGACGTGGGTCATGGAGTACGTCAAGCAGCGCATTGCCGACGGCGAGCGCTGGGACATCCTGAGTGAGGTGCGGCGTCTGGCACGCTGCATCACCAGCGAACCCTTTATGCTCCACGAGGAACAGTTGTTGCCGGTTCTGGAAGATAGCGAGGCGATGCAAGCCTACATCGCCGACCTGCGCAAGAAGCGGGCCATCGCCGCTTCACGTCTGGTAGAAAGTGCCCGCTCAACGCATCAGGCGGTCCTCGACAGCGGTGGCTACGAGCAATATACCTATGGCAAATATGTCCGCTCCTATCTCGATCGGCTGATTAAGGGTGACACCCAAGCGCCCTCCACGACCTTGCGCACCAAACACATGGCTGCCCCTGATGGCTGGCTGCGCAAGAAAGAGGCGCAAGACCCAATCCTCTTGGCCAAGGCCACCGCGCTCTATCGCCAGTTAGTAGAAACGGAAAGCGTCCGCCAGGCGGAAGCCTTCACCATCCATTCCTGCACCCTGTCGCTGGGGCTTTTCGGTCCGCTGCGCCTCATCGGCGAAATAGGCCGTCTGGCGGCCGTCATCAACCAGGAGAACAACCGCTTTATGTTGGCGAAGACACCCCTGCTTTTCCATCGCATGGTGGGACAGGACGATGCCCCGTTTGTGCTGGAGCGTGCCGGCATACGTTTCCAGAACATCCTGATGGACGAGTTTCAGGACACCTCGCCCCTGCAGTGGGCCAACTTTGCCCGCCTCATCCGCGAATGTATCGCCAAAGGGGGCGACGGCCTCATCGTCGGCGATGTCAAGCAGGGCATCTACCGCTTTCGTGGCGGCGATTGGAAACTGCTTGAGAACATAGGCGCTTTCATGCCCTCTCAGACGCGCATCGACGACACCACGCTCACGGCAAACCATCGTTCGCGCCGGGAGATTGTCTGCTTCAACAACACCCTGTTCCGCAGCGCGGCCCGGCTGCTCAACACCACGCTTTGTCCAACCCTGCCCGACGGCAGCATGGGACAGAGTCTATACTACGACGTGGAGCAGACGCCCAAGCGCGGTGCCGGCGGCCATGTGGAGGTGCATTTCATCCCACCCGCCGCCAAGAATAAGGATAATAATGAGGAGGATGAGCCACAGACGCTCATTGCTTCTGCTCCCCAAATGGCAGCACTGATGCAGCAGTATCATGCTCAGGGGCGGCCATGGTCTGATATGGCCGTACTGGTGCGTTTTACTAAGGAAGCGCGCAATGTGCTGAAGGACCTCAGCCTGATAGCCCCCGAGATTCCCATCGTCTCGGACGAGGCATTTGCCCTCTCGTCATCTTCGGCAGTGCTTATCGTCATCAATGTGTTGCGATGGATAGCCTCGCCGGCCGACGATACCGCCCGCCTGTTTGCCACAAGGGCATGGCGCATGGCCTATGGCAGCACGGACTGTATGACGGTTATTCCCGATGATGCCGACAATGTTCCCGTAGATTTGCAGAACTTCCTCGACCAAACGGCGCATACAGGACTCTATGAAACCTGCGAACGCATCGTCCTCCACTTCCGTCTGCATCGTATGACGGATGAAACGCCCTACCTGACGGCCTTCCTCGACGAGGTGATGGCCGCCGTGGAGAGTGGCTATGCCTCGCCGGCATCGTTCCTTAACGAATGGGACACGAAAATTTGCAACCACAACATCCCCAATGCCCCCTCGGCCGGCGTTCGCATAACGACCATTCACAAGTCGAAGGGTCTCGACTTTCCCATCGTCTTTCTGCCGGCCTGCAACTGGCCCATGGAGAAAGACTTCCCCGACGACTTCCTTTGGTGCGTCCCCGAGGCTGCGCCCTACGACAAGATTCCGCTGCTCCCCGTCAGCACGCGGCGCGAAATGGCGCAGTCGGTCTATGCTGCCGACTACTCGGCCGAGCACCGCGACTCCCGCATTGAAAACCTCAACATGCTCTATGTGGCTTTCACCCGTGCCGCCGAGGCGATGTATGCCTGGGCTGAGGTGGATGAAAGGAAGGCGGCATCGCCCGACGACCCGGATGTGCCCTACCCTACGGTGGCCTATCTGCTGTACGATTGTCTCGACGGTCAGGACTATGTCTCGCCCGACGCCTCAACGCCTGCCGACTCGGCCGTTTCGCCGGTAGCGTCGTCGTCATCAACACCGGTTGTGAAGAAGACTACGGCACAAAGCAAAGCCAATCCCTTTGCTTATGTTTCTGAGCCGATACCTACAGCGATGGAGAGCGTAGCCCCGCGGGCTATCTTCCGTCAGTCGAATGCTGCTGCACAATACGTTCGCACCTTGCAGCAGGAGGAGTCGGCAGGCTCGTCGGCTCACGATGGCGCAAACCGGGACGCGACCCCTGCTGCCCGCCGCTGGTCGTATCTGGACCGCGGCAAGGTGATGCACCGCTTGTTCAGTATGCTGCAAACTGCCGATGACCTTCCTGCCGCCATACGTCAAATGGAGGCCGAAGGCTTGTGGAGCAGTGAGGCGGAGCCGCGGGCGCTTGAACAGGAACTGCGCTCTGCACTGTCGCAACAGCCGGCCAATCAGTGGTTCGACGGCTCGTGGCAGGTGCAAAACGAGGGCGACCTGCTCTGCCGCCTGCCGTCGGGTCAAATCAAGACGCTGCGTCCCGACCGCGTCATGACCAAGGCAAACCGGATGGTGGTCGTCGATTACAAGTTTGGCGTACAGCGTCCCGAGCACAACGAGCAGGTGGCGCAGTATCTGCACTACCTCCGCCTCACCTGTCCGACCGAGACCTCCGTAGAGGGTTTTCTTTGGTATGTCGATAACGGTGCCATCGTGCCTGTCGTGACCGAATGAAAGTCGAGTGTACCCTCCCTTATGCCTGCCCTATTTCTTCTTTCTTCTCCCTCCACCCTATCTCCATGAAAAGTCCCTCCTTCCTCTCCCTCGTCGCTGCCGACCTGCGCCGGCGCTTCGGTACGGACATGAGCCGTGTGGCCGTTGTCTTTCCCGGCAAGCGTGCGGCCCTGTTCTTTGGCGAGCATCTGCTGCCTCAAGACGACGCTTCCCCTGCAGAAGCCGCCGTCCGTGCGCCGCGCTATTTCTCCATCGACGACCTCTACCATACCCTCACGCCGCTCACCGAGGCCGACCCCATCGAGGTCATCTGCCGTATGCACCGCCTCTACACCGAGCTGACGGGTAGCACCGAAACGCTCGATGCGTTCTACGGGTGGGGAGAGCGCCTGCTCAGCGACTTCAACGAGACGGACCGCGCCATGGCGCCCGTCGAACGCCTGTTTCGCAATCTGGCAGACATCAAGCAGTTGGACACGCTCGACCACATCGACGAGGAGCGCGAACGCGTGCTTCAGTCGTTCTTTCACGACTTCTCCTTAGAGCGCAACAACGAGATTCGCCAACGCTTTCTCGAACTGTGGAACGCCTTGTTTCCGCTCTATACCCGTCTGGCTGCCACCCTGGCGGAGAACCATCTGGCATGGAACGGCCACCTCAAGCGCGATGCCGTGCAGCGGCTCAATAGTGGACAGGTATCTCTGCCGCAGGGCATTGACCATTATGCCATCGTGGGGTTCAACGCCCTTGACGCCACCGACCGCGCTATCTTCGACCATATCGACCGTAGCGGACAGGCCATCTTCTACTGGGACTATGACCAATGGTATGCCGGCCCGAAAACCACGGGCGAGGCCGGCCTCTTTATCCGCCAAAACCTTCAGCGCTACCCCAATGCCCTGCCGCCCGACGTGTTCCGAAACTTCAATGCAAAGAAAGAGGTAGAGATTGTCGCCGCCGCAGGCAATGGTCTGGGCACGCGTAGTGCGGCGCAGTGGCTGCGCCAACAACTGACGCCCGATGCGCGGCAGACGGCCGTCGTGCTCTGCGACGAGCGTATGCTCCTCCCTCTGCTCCACGTCCTGCCTGCGGAAGTGAACCAAGCCAATATCACCACCAACATCACACGCGGATATCCATTGCTCCACACGCGGACCTATGCCCGCTTGATGCGCCAGCTCGACAGCGAAGAGCGTACTACAGACATCATCGCCGCGTTAGACCATCTTACGGAGTATATCAGCAGCGATGCCCGTGAACAGTCTGCTCCGCTCGTGGGTAGTGACGAGCCGGTCGCCACGGACGACATCCTCGAATCGGAGGCCCGCTTCGTGGCGTTTACCACGCTCAACCGCTTTTCGCGTCTGGTACGCAGCGGTCTGCTCCATGTCGATTTCGCCACGCTGCGCCGTCTGTTGCTTCAGGTGGTACGCCAGGCTTCCGTGCCCTTCCATGGCGAGCCCGCCACCGGCCTGCAAATCATGGGTATGCTCGAAACGCGCTGCCTCGACTTCGACCACATCCTTATCCTCTCTGCCGATGAGGGCACCCTGCCGCCATCGTCTTCTACGGCCTCGTTCATCCCCCTGCTGCTCCGCCGCGCCTACGGCTTGCCCACGCCGGCCTATCAGGGGGCGGTCAGCGCCTACAACTTCTACCGTCTCATCCAGCGCGCCGGCCACGTCCGCATTGTCTATAACGCCTCAACCGGTGGCCATGGCCGCGGCGAGATGTCGCGCTTCTTACAGCAACTCATGGTGGAGAGCACACTGCCCATTCGCCATCTGACGCTCACGGCGGAGGCGGGTCTCAATCCTTGGCAGCCGCAGTCTGTCGCCAAACCGGCGGACCTGCGCCAGCGCCTCACGCGCCTCTCCCCGTCGGCCATCAACACCTACCTGCGCTGCCCCATATCTTTCTATCTGAAGTATGTGCTGAAAGTCAAGGAGGTGGTAAAAACGGAGGGCATCGTCAGTCCCAATATCTTCGGCAACGTCTTCCACGCCTCGGCCGAAGGGCTTTATCGCCATCTGGCCGACCGCCGCGACGGGTGGATTATGCCCGATGCTTTGCGCACCATCCGCACGGACGACCTCCTGCCCTTTGTTGAGCGTGCCATGGCGGACGAGGGTCTCCCGCCCACGCCACTGGTACGCTCTACCGTGGCCCGCTATCTGCAAAATCTGACGCGCTATGAGAGCCGTGGTGACGCCTTCCGGCTGTGGGGCACGGAGACGGAGGTGGAACACGAGTTTACGCTGCCGCAGTCGGGGCATAAGGTGACGCTCCATGGCTTCATCGACCGTCTGGACCGCCTGTCGCCTCTGCCGGGCATGACGGGCAATGGCGTCTATGCCCGCATCCTCGACTATAAGACGGGCGGCAAACCCGAACGGGTGAAAACGCTCGACCAGTTGTTTACGCCGGCGGCCAGCCATCCGCATTATGCGCTCCAGACCTTCATCTATGCGCTGCTCGTCGCCCGTCTGCACCCGGAGTGTGAGGCCATACGTCCCGAACTCTTCTTCGTGGTCCACGCCACGGCAGACGATTACACCTCGCAAATATACTACGACGAGCACCCCCTGCTTAACTTTCTTCCTCTTGCCGATGCCTTCGAGTTTCGTTTGCTCAACCTGCTTGAGGAGATTTTCGACCCCGAGATTCCTTTCTCCCCGACGCCCATCGTCTCCCACTGCCGCTCGTGCCCCTTCCAATACTTATGCACCCCCGCCCGGAAGCCCGAGGGGTAAGGACATACAAACAGCCGGAAGGCCAACGTCGCAATGTACGTTGGCCTTCCGGTTTTCTATGACGTGAGCGGCGCCGTGTTATGCGTGCGTGCTCTTATGTAAAACGAATCTGCGCTCTTTTAGATGAGGTATTGCGACGAGATGCTCTCGTTCTCCATGACGCGGCGGATGGTCTCTGCCAGCATACCGGAGACGCTAATCTCCTTCACCTTGGCGCAGTGTCCGCGGTAGGGGATGCTGTCGGTGAATACCATCTCTTCAAGGGCCGATGCCTCTACGCGCTCGTCGGCGGGGCCTGACATGATGCAGTGGCTGGCAATGGCGCGAACGCTCTTGGCACCGTTCTGCATGATGAGGTCGGCGGCTTTGGTGATGGTACCGGCGGTATCGACGATGTCGTCCACCAGAATGACGTCCATTCCTTTCACGTCGCCGATAATCTGCATGCTGGCCACCTCGTTGGCTTTCTTGCGGCTCTTGTTGCAGAGCACCATGGGGCAGTCGAGATACTTGGCATACGATGCGGCGCGCTTCGAACCGCCGACGTCGGGTGTGGCGATGCAGAGGTTGGGCAGTTGCAGACTCTGGATGTAGGGCAGCATGATGGTCGAAGCGTAGAGGTGATCTACGGGGACGTTGAAGAAGCCCTGCTCCTGGTCGGCATGGAGGTCCATGGTCATCACGCGGTCAATGCCGGCAACACTCAGCAAGTCGGCCACCAGTTTGGCACCGATGGAAACGCGGGGCTTGCTCTTACGGTCCTGACGTGCCCATCCGAAATAAGGAATGACGGCACAGATGCTGCGGGCCGACGCACGCTTGGCGGCGTCAATCATCAGCAGCAGTTCCATAAGGTTGTCCGAGTTGGGGAAGGTGGATTGTACCAAGAAGACGTCGCGACCTCGAATTGACTCTTCGTAGCATACTTCAAATTCGCCATCGGCAAATCGGGTCACGACGAGATTGCCGAGGGGGCAACCCAACTCTGCGCAAATCTTTTCTGCGAGGTAGCGCGTCTGCGTACCCGAAAATACCATAAATGAATTGCTGGTCATACTTTTAGGATGTATATTAGGTTATTTGATGGCTACGGATATTATGGTGTTAAGCGGGGAGAACGGAGCCGGTGCCCACCGTTGTGTTCATGCACGGGGCGGCATTCAGCCCGCGGCTTTCTTCAATTTTCGGAAATAGGTAATCAGTTCCTTAAACCCGTCGGCATTATGTCGGTCGAAGTGCTGCCACAAGGCGCCCATCACCACGGCGCCGCCGAAACCATAGTCGCGCACGCGGCCGATGTTGTCCAAATCCACACCGCCCAGCGCCATCACGCGCTTGTCGATGAGGCGCTGCGAAGCCATATCGCGAAGTTGTTGTGGGGTAAAGGCTGAGGGATAGTCGGCTTTGGATATGCTGTCGAATATGGGGGATAGGAATACGTAATCGTATTGTTTCCGCTGCGCCAGTTCCTCGGGCGTGTGCATGGATATACTCAACTGCCCGCGATATTTGGCGGGAGGTTGCGGATTACGACGACTCAGGTGGATTCCCTTCAAGTCAAACTCATTCTTCAGATAGAAATGATCGTGCACCACCACTTTCTCGCGATATTTCGGCGGCAGCAGCGTCAGCAGCCGTTCGGAGAACATGGGCTCCGTACCGGGCTTACGTACATGCAGCGTTTCCAGCCCTTCGTCAAAGAGTGCCGTCAAGATACGGTGCTCTTCCATAAAGAAATAGGGCAGCGTCAATGCGATCAGTTTCATACTCGTTTACTTTTCGTTGTGCAAAGATACGTTAAGCCTGCGAGACGGGCAAAGAAATGCACGGCTTTTTGGGAAACCGTTATACATTGCCGTCACCGCAACGTGGCAACTTTACGCCCGAGGCCTCTCGGCGTCGGCGCTCAATCGGAAACAATCATCCCCGCCATAGCCCATAAAGGCTATCGGCGGGGATGGTATGGTCTGCAATTACTCTACGGGTGAAAACTGGTCCTTGCCCACGCCACAAAGGGGGCATTCAAAGTCGTCGGGCAGTTCTTCAAACGGGGTACCGGCGGGGATGCCGCCTTCGGGATAGCCTACTGCGGGGTCGTATTCCCACTGGCAAACGTCACAGATAAATTTCTGCATGGTTCAATAATGTTTAGGGTGATTACAATGCACGTGGGCAGACTGAGCAATCATTGGCTGAAAAGCACAGGAGGTCCGCCTGCCCAAGTATGGGCAAAGATATACATTCTTATCCATACGGCAACGTTTCCTTCTTATAAAAAATGTATACGCCGAGTCGTCCGCACCGCCCGCAGATGCTACGGTGGTACATGGTGCATGGTGTTGCACAATCAACAATTAATCTGTGAATAGCTTATCGCTTTGGATGGATTATTGTATTTTTGCTCGCGAAACACAGACTATACTTATATATTACGGGCATTGCAGCGATGATAGTAGTGCCATGTCCATTGACGTGGCACTCAGCACACATTACGGTGCCAGACGCAATACCGCCATTATATTACGGGCGTTGCGGCGATGATAGTAGTGCCATGTCCATTGACGTGGCACTCAGCACACATTACGGCGCCAGACGCAATACGCCATTATATTACGGGCGTTGCGGCGATGATAGTAGTGCCATGTCCATTGACGTGGCACTCAGCACACATTACGGCGCCAGACGCAATACCGCCATTATATTACGGGCATTGCGGCGATGATAGTAGTGCCATGTCCATTGACGTGGCACTCAGCACACATTACGGCGCCAGACGCAATACCGCCATTATATAACGGGCATTGCGGCGATGATAGTAGTGCCATGTCCATTGACGTGGCACTCAGCACACATTACGGCGCCAGACGCAATACCGCCATTTTATTACGGGCGTACTGAGTGGCACGTCAATGGACATGCCACTACTAAGCGGCGCACCCATTGCCACCACTAAGCGGCCCGGTAGTAGTTCCACGTCCATTGACGTGGGACTCAGCGCTGTCGTGGCCCTGCCGCGACACCTATGATTTAGGTGCTGAGGGGCGCGTCATAATATTGCGGCTCCGCCGCGAGTGGCACGTCAATGGACATGCCACTACTAAGCGGCGCACCCATTGCCACCACTAAGCGGCCCGGTAGTAGTTCCACGTCCATTGACGTGGGACTCAACGCTGTCGTGGCCCTGCCGCGATGCCTATGATTTAGGCGCTGAGGGGCGCGTCATAATATCGCGGCTCCGCCGAGAGTGGCACGTCAATGGACATGCCACTACTAAGACACATGCCACTACTAAGCGGCGCGTTACTGCTCCAAATCGGTGCTGAGGCTGCCGCTGATGTCCTCCCAGGGGACGAGGGAGGCGGTGAAGGTGAGGGCGAGTTTAT
>JALEZQ010000053.1 GCA_022772475.1 Bacteroidales bacterium
GTCTCTTGCTCATACCAGAGACATAGTACTCGCGAAGAACTGACAGCTTGAATTCCTCACTGTACTTACGGTTTTTGCGACTCATTTAGTTGGATATTTATAATGGTTACTAAATGTGTCTACCTATATCAGTACAAGACAGGGACTTCGAGTGCCCGCGGCTGGCACTCGATGTACCCGCGACTGGCACTTCGAGTACCTGCGGCTGGGACTCGATGTACCCGCGGCTGGCACTTCGATTGCCCGCGGCTGGCAATACGATTGCCAAGGGCTGGCAATGCCATTACCAGCGGCTGGCAATTCGATTGCCAAGGGCTGGCATGCTAAGGCAAATAGATGGATGATTAGTAGCCTACACATTATAATAGTAGCCTACTTATTGTGGCCGTAAGGTGCTCTATGCGCTAAAGAGCTAAGCCGGCCTGTCATTTGGTTACGACTAACAAAAAGAAAAGGGGTATTCAGGAAATAGACGACTATTTGCTGAATACCCCTTAATCAATGGTGTGTTGCAATTATTCCTCTTCGGGTGCCTGGTCGATGAGTTCGAGGAACTGGTCGAGCTTAGGCGTGATGATGATTTGCGTGCGGCGGTTACGCTGGCGTCCCTTCTCGGTGAGGTTGGAGGCTACGGGGTTGAATTCGCCGCGACCACCGGCCGTGAGACGCTTGGGCTCTACACCATAGTCGTTGATGAGGGCCTGCACAACGGACGAGGCGCGGAGCGTCGAGAGGTCCCAGTTGTTGCGGATGTTTTCGCGTTTGATGGGCACGTTGTCCGTGTTGCCTTCCACGAGGACGTCATAGTCGGGATAGTCTGTGATGATTTTGGCAATCTTCGACAGCGTTTCGCCGGCACGGTCGCCGATTTCATACGAACCGCTCTTGTAGAGCATGTTGTCGGCCAGCGAGATATAGACCACGCCCTTGAGCACCTGAACGTCCACATCCTGCTGCTCTTCGCGGGTGAGCGAGCGGGTGAGTTTGTTGGAGAGGGCGGTGTTGAGCGAGTCGCTCTTCGATTTGGCTTCGACCAGTTGCTTGATGAAGCGGTTGGAGGCGTTGATCTCGTCCACCAGTTTGGAGATGTTGACGTTGCCCTGCTGGACGTTCGTCTGGTAGGACGATTGGAGTTTGGCGTAAGCCTCGCGCATCTCTTTGTTGCGCTGCTGCTCTTCAGCCAGGCGGGCGGCCAGACTCTTGCTGTCGCTGGTGTATTCGGCAATGCGTACACGGGCGTCGTTCAGTTCCGACTGGAGCGCGGCATTCTGACTTTGCAGCGTACTGTTGTTGGCTTGGAGTTCGGCATACTGCTTTTTGCTGACACAACCGGTGAAGCAGAAAGCGGCCAGGCCGAGGGCCATGATAGACATAGATTGTTTCATCGTGATAAGGATTTGTTTGTTTGGATTATCGTGTTTTATTATTGACAGGTTGGGCTCCGGCGTGGTTAACCCTTTACCTGCTGTAGGAAAGCCTTGGGGATGGGTGTCTCGAAGTGGAGCGGCTCGCTGGTCATGGGATGGTAGAAGTCGAGGCGGTAGGCATGTAGGCAGAGGCGGTGGAGCGGGTCGTTGCCGTTGCCATACTTGATGTCGCCACAGACGGGATGGCCCAGTTGCTGCAGATGGACACGGATTTGGTTCTTGCGCCCCGTTTCCAGTTTGAGGTCCACCAGACTGTATGCGCCGTTGGTGCGCACCTGCTTGTAGTGCGTGACAGCCCACTTGCCGCCGCCCGGGTCCTGAGGGTAAGACAGCGTGAAATAGGCTTTGTTGTCCTTTAGCCAACTTTCGTAAGTACCGCTGTCTTTGGGCAGCGAGCCGCCGACAAGGGCTACGTAGCGGCGGTCGGTGACAATCTCGTGCCAGTTGTGCTCCAGTATCTGCTCCGCGCGGATGCTCTTGGCATAGACCAGCAGGCCGGATGTGTCGCGGTCAAGACGATGGACCACATGTGCTGTACAGCCCTGTTTGCTGCGTCGGAAATACTCGTCGAGCACCGATTTTACGCTAAAAGCATGGTGGTTTGTAGCCATGGAGAGAATGCCGATGTTCTTCTCCACCACGATGATATGTGCGTCCTCAAAGACGATCTTTACAAACGGACTGTTGAGCGTGGCGCGCGGCTTGTGGCGCGCTATTTCCACCGTCTGGCCGGGTGTAAGTGGCAAGTCGAACTGTCGCTGTATGCGGCCGTCAACCTTAACGCCGCCCCCCGACAGGATGGCTTTGGCACGCGTGCGGCTCACGCCCGGCATGACTGCCATCAGGTAAGGCAGCAAGGTGGTGGACGTCTTCACCACAGATTGGGAAGCAGTGGGTGTGTACATGTTCTGCGTTATTGTATGTTGGATATGTCGAAGTTGGGTTGAGCCTGTACTTATTGGCATAAGCCATGCTCGATGGTTAATCTTGCGTTCAATGGTCGGTCATCGTCAGTTCGAGCACGCCGCCTTCGGCTATGGCGGTATGAGGAATGAAGGGCTCATTGAGCCGCCGTCCGTTCAGCGTCATCTTCTTTATATAGCGGGCTCGGGGGCTATTGCCTTTGGTGCGGATAGTAAACGTTTTTCCGTTCGGCAGCCGGAAACGCGTCGTGGCAAAGAGCGGCCGGCCGATAGTCCACACGGGAATTCCGGGGCAAACCTGATACAGACCTGCTGCCGCCAGCACATACCATGCCGACATGGCGCCGCAGTCTTCATTGCCGGCCAGTCCATCAGGTTTGTCGGTGTAGAGGTGGCGCAGGATAGTGTCGCAGAGTTCCTGCGTCCGACGGGGCCGGCCGGCATAGTTATACAGCCAGACCACATGATGGCTGGGTTCGTTGCCATGAGCATACTGGCCGATGAGGCCCGAGATGTCGGCCGACACCAAGGCGCCTTCAACCGTGGACGGGGCGGCGAACAGACTGTCCAAACGTTCGGCAAACGCCTTTTTGCCCCCCATGGCCTCCATCAGCGCGGGGATGTCGTGCGGCACAAACCAGCGCCACTGCCAGGCGGTGCCTTCGCAATAGTCGTCCTGACGATGCTCCGACTGTATCGGATTGAAGGGCTCGCGCCACTGTTCCCGGCTGTTCTTGCCGCGGAAGAAGAGCGTCTGCGGGTCCAGATAGGCTTGCCAGCCTTCTGCCCGTTGAGAGAAGCGACGCGCTGTGGCGGTGTCGCCGGCATAGGCGGCAAGACGGGCGATGCACCAGTCGTCGTAGGCATACTCCAAACCGCGGGCCACGCTTTCCGCCGCCTTTTCGCAGGGGATGTAGCCGTGGCGGTCGATAAGGCGGCGGGCTTCGGGCAGCAAGTCGCGCACCTTGTAGGCCGGGATGACCTTGGCCAGTCCTGCCGTGTCAGACGTGGCAGCCTTCACCCCATGGCGCAGCATCTTCGTCACGTCAAAGTGGTCGTAGCCTTTGCATAAGGCGTCGGCAGCAAGCGAGACGAAGTGATAGCCGGGCATACATGCGGTATAGTTTGCAGCGCAGTCCCACTTGGGAATGACGCCGCCGGCCTCGCCTTTTCGGAGCAGACAACGGAGGTAGGCTTCGTTGTCAGAGGGTTGAAGAATGGAAAGCAGGGGATGGAGGGCGCGAAAGGTGTCCCAAAGAGAGAAAACGGTGTAGTCTGTTTCACCGTCAGGCAGACCATGAACACGAAGGTCATTGCCGCGATAGCGCCCATCGACGTCAGAGGCCACAGCCGGGGCGAGCAACGTGTGGTAAAGGGCTGTATAGAATATGCGGCGTTCCTGTCCTTCAAAGGCAGGCTCTACCTCGATCATATTCAAAGCCTTCTGCCATACTTCATGGGCTTGCCGGCGGACAGCATCAAAACGGAAGTGGGGAATCTCCGCCTCGAGGTTACGCCGGGCGCCCTCGGCATCAACGGCTGAAACGGCGCAGCGCATAAGTAGCGTGTCGCCGGCAGAGGCGGCGTTGAAATCATTAAAATGAAGGACGGCGCGAAGTCGGGGCTGACTGTGGCCATTCAAGCGTATGGTATCGCGCACCACCGTGGCAGTGAAGGGCTGCGAAAAATGGGCGTAGAAATAGGTGTCCTGATTGTATGCCCACCAGTAAGAACGGCGGCGTGCCTTCAGGGTGTAGTTGTCGGGGAATGCTACTTCGGCATCGAGCGTCAGTTGGTCCTGAATGGCGTAGTCTAAGTCGAGGACAAGGCGCTTATCGGCACCATGCGGATAGGTATATCTGTGAATGGCGGCGCGTGTGGTGGCGGTCATTTCCGCTAATATGCCGTAGCGGGAAAGCATGACGGCGTAGTAGCCCGGCTGTGCCCACTCCCGGTCGTGACTGAAGGACGAGGCCCAAGGCGTGGCGTCGTGCCCCTGTCCCGCTGTCGGCGTATCGGCCAATGTCGGTGCTCCGGTGATGGGCATCACCAGAAAGTCGCCATAGTCGGCGCAGCCGGTGCCGCTCAATCGCTGGTGAGCAAAGCCGTTGATGAGGGAGTCGGCATAGTGGTAGCCCGAGCATGCGTCCCAGCCCATTCGCCGCGTGTCCGGTCCCGGCTGTATCATGCCGTGGGGCACGCACGCCGCGGGATGGGTGTGGCCGTGGCCGCCGGTACCGATGAAGACATCAACCAAGGCCGTCGGGTCGCTGACGCGCTGCTGTCGTCCTTGTGCGAAGCCGGCAGTAGTGCCGCCCAACAAGGTAAGGATTAAGGTGACTGCGTAGAGAGATATAAGGCGTAAGGATTTCATGGCAAGGGCATTGTTTCGGCTCATAAATTCTCGAGACGGTCGAAGGGGGCTTGTATTACCTCGCCAAGGGTGAGGGTATGGTGATAAAGCGCTTCTTCCAGTTCGGCGCAGAAAGTCTTTGCTACGCCGCCAACGAAATGCACGGCCTCGTGGATTTCGGGCTGTAAAGGCAGGATGTTGCGACGTATGAATCGCGAAAACTCTTCTACAAGAAGGGCGTGGATGGCCTTCTCGTTGCGATGCTCGACGATGAAGGGTACGAACGAGGCCAGATAGCGGGCTGGCGTGGCACCTCGGTAAACATGCTGAATGATGCTATCGATTCTTACGCCTTCTATGGCAAACAGAGCGTTGCATATGCTGTCGGGCAACTGCCTTTTGGCAGCATCGCTCAGCAGACGGCGCCCGAGCGAGACTCCCCCACCCTCGTCTCCCAGAATATAACCCAATGAAGGTACGCCGCCCGGCATGATGGCTTGACCGTCATAGCGGCAGGCATTCGACCCTGTGCCAAGAATGCAGGCAATGCCCGCCTTCGTGCCAAGCAGGGCGCGGGCTGCAGCCAATTGGTCGCCATCTACAGAGACGTGGGAGGTGCCAACGATTTCGCTCAACAGTGCTGACAGGCGGGCTATGCCTTCGCCACGACAACCGGCGCCATAGAAACGAATCGTTAAGGCGGCATCGTCAACGTCTATGTTTGCGCCAAGCATAGTCTGCTTAATTTCCGCAATGTCATCGAGCAGGTAGGTGCGTAGCGTCTCCTCCGTCATGGTCGTGGGGTTCAGACCATGTCCGCGGACGCGTCCAATGGTATTTTCGTCAGAACGCAGAGCCCAGTCGGTTTTTGTACTGCCGCTATCAGCGATGAGGGTAATCATAGAAAGTGTGTTTGGGAAAGAACTGTGGGGCGTGGTGAAAGCCTTATGTCTCAGTGAGGGAAAGCACTTCGTTCAGCGTGCAGTCGTGAGGCTCTGTGGGCACGGCATCGACCATCTGGAAGGGGAACGCCAAACCGAGCGTATAGGCGGCGTGCAGTTCGGGGCGGGACAGAAAACGGTCGTAGTAGCCTTTTCCGCGTCCCAACCGATGCCCCATCGCATCATAGGCCCGTGCCGGGACTACAATCAGGTCGATATTGCTGAGAGCCGTCCATTCGGGCGTGGTAGGCTCTTTGATGCCGAATGCCCCGGTGGCAATGTCGTCTGTTCCTTCATAAGGATGCAGATGTAGGTCGTCGCCAACTACGCCGGGCAGGAGCAGCACTTTACGCTTGTTCCATTCATCCAGCACCCGGTCCAGCGAGGGCTCATCCGGCAAAGCATGATAGAGCATCACCGTCTTGGCGGCCGCAAACCGAGGGTGGCAGACTAAGCGGGCTGACAATTGCGCTGACCATTCTGCTCGTTGCTGCGGGGTGGTCTCTGCCAACCTTTGCTTGATAAACAGCCTAAGTGTCTTCTTGGCGTTCATGCGCTATCTGGTTATTATGCCCGTGCTATTTCGCAGTGGGCGGTTGCGGGAAAGCATGGCCTTCTTTGATAACCCGGCCGGCACGCTGAATGGTGACGTCAGATTGGGCAGAGTAGATAATGGCCTTCTCAGGAGAGTAGAGGTCTCTGAGTATGCCCGTGATGATGTAGCGCTGGATGACATTATAGGATGTGCGTATCATGCGCGGCCTTTTCTTCAGTCCGTTGGCTTCAGCGTAGTCGGCAAAGGCGTTGACCAGATTCTGCTTCTCGAGCCACGTTACAGTGGACTGGAAATCGTTCTGCCCGTTCAGCGTCTTGCGGTGGCGGTCAGTATAATGGAAGATGAACAGAGACAGCAGACCGCGCAGGTTGGCCTCTTCATAGTAGGAGGTGTAACCGGTGGTATCTGACGGTACGAAGATGTCGGGCATGATGCCGCCGCCATCATATACAGGGCGGCCTATGCGGGTAAGGAACTTTTTTCCTGTGCTCTTGATGCTGTCCGCTGAATAGAGTTCGCCGTGGGCAATGCGCGTCATCAGTTCGTTGTCATAGTCTTTGCCCTTACCTTGTGTGTAGGGTTTCTGCACGCAACGCCCTGAGGGCGAATAATAACGTGCCTTGGTCAGACGCAACTGTGAACCGTCGCTAAATTCGATAGGCACCTGTACCAGGCCCTTGCCGAACGAACGGCGTCCAATAATCATGCCGCGGTCGTTGTCCTGTATGGCGCCGGCAAGGATTTCGCTCGCCGAGGCCGATATTTCGTCAGTGAGAATCACGAGGGGCATGTTTTGGTATGAGCCGCGGCCATCGCTGGTGTACTCTTCACGGGGCGACTGTCGGCCTTCAGTATAGACGATAAGGCGGTTCTTGGGCAAAAACTCGTTGGCAATCTGTATGGCGGGCGACATATAGCCGCCGGTGTTGCCGCGCAGGTCGATGATGAGACTTTCGAAGTCATGCTCGTTGAGCGTGGCCAGGGCTGCCAAAAATTCGGGATAGGTTGTCTCGCCGAATGAGGAGATGCGGATGTAGCCCGTATGGCCTTCCAGGATGAAGGCTGCGTCAACGGTACTGATAGGCACATTGCCACGCTCGATATTGTATGTCAGGAGTCCCTTATGGCCGGGGCGCTTTACTTTTATCTTCACGATGCTTCCCGTTTCGCCCTTGAGCGTAGTTCGCACCTTTTCTTCGTTGATTTCTTTGCCGGTGAAGGGCTTGTCGTCAACGGCTACGATACGGTCGCCCGCTTTCAGCCCGACGCCATCTGAGGGGCCGCCGGGGAGGATGCGTACAACGCAAGCCGTGTCTTGGTACAGGATGAATTGGATGCCTACGCCCGAGAAACCGCCACGCAGTTCCTGCATGGACGCATCCACTTCGCTGGCCGGTATATAGGTGGAGTGCGGGTCGAGTTGTCTGAGTATTTCGGGCAGTGCTTTCTCTACCAGTTCGCTGATGTTGACAGAATCGACATATTGGTCGTCGATGATGTGCAGCAAACTGTTGAGTTTGTCGCTCGAGGCATTGACGACGTTGAGCCGACGGCCTGCGAAATGGCTGGTGTAGAAACTGCCCACCAGTATGCCCAGAACCATGCCCAAAGCCACGAAGATGGGTGTGAAGCGGTATATGCGTAATTTCTTCATAGAGATAGAGAAATCGTTGTGTGTTGTGTTACGGATTATCGACTTATTGGGCAGAGGGCCTGTCTATACTATCGGGTAAAGGAAGTTGTTCCACCTCAATGCCTGCTCGGCGCAATAGGTCAATGCCGTCAGTCAGTCTATAACTTCTATTGTAGATGACGCGTTTGATGCCAGCCTGAATAATCAGTTTGCTGCACTCTATACAGGGCGAATCGGTAACATACAGCGTGGCTCCATCGGCATTATTGTTTGAACGGGCAATCTTTGTGATGGCGTTGGCTTCGGCGTGTAGCACATACGGAAGCGTTACGCCATGCTCGTCCTCGCACACATTCTCAAATCCCGACGGCGTGCCGTTATATCCATCGCTTATTATCATGTTGTCTTTCACGATAAGTGCGCCAACTTGACGGCGGCGGCAATAGGAGTTTTCCGCCCAGATGGAAGCCATGCGGAGGTAACGCAGGTCCAGTTCGGTCTGTTTATCTATGGATGTGTGTGAGGTCTTGTCCGTCATGGTGGCTTGAGTTAAGGATGAAACGATTGTGCCTGTTTGGCTGTGGCGTGTCTCAATGACAGCCTGCCGTTCTTGCGTCTATGCCGTCGCGCTCCAGTAGTGCATCAATGCGCGGCCCGCGTCCTCGGAAGGCTTCGAACAGCGCCATGGGCGGCACCGTGCCTCCTTTCTCCAATATGGTGTGGCGAAACCGGCTTGCGGTGGCTTTGTCGAAGATGCCGCGCTCTTTGAATAGGCTGAAAGCATCTGCGTCGAGAACTTCTGCCCATTTGTAACTGTAGTAGCCTGCGGCATACCCCCCCGCCATGATGTGGGAAAACTGCACCGTCATGCAGGCTTCATCGGCTGCCCGCATGACGCGGGCCGGCTCGGACGCTTCGCGTTCGAAGGCGCGTATGTCGGCGTCAAATGGTGTAGCGAGGGTGTAGTAGGCCATGTCGATGAGGCCGAACGACACCTGACGCATACATGCCCAGGCGGCATGAAAAGTGCGCGACTGACGCACGCGCTCTATCAGAGTGTCCGGGATGACCTCCCCCGTCTGGTAATGTCTTGCAAATGTACGGAGAAAATCGCGCTCGGTGGCATAATTTTCCATGAACTGTGAGGGAAGTTCCACAAAATCCCAATACACATTCGTTCCGCTTAGCGAGGCGTAACGGGTCTGCGCAAAGATGCTGTGCAGCGCATGGCCAAATTCGTGCAGGAAGGTTTCCACTTCCTGAAGCGTCAGCAACGCCGGACTGTCGGCCGTGGGCGGGGTAAAGTTCATGGTCAGCGACACATGCGGCCGCTCGGTATAGTCGCTCTCTTCGCGAAAATTGGTCATCCATGCCCCACCCTGTTTGCCCGCACGGGGGTGAAAGTCTGTGTAAAGTACTGCAAGAAATGTGCCATCGGCATCATGCACCTCATAGGCTTTGACGTCCGGATGATACACTGTCACCTCCGGTGCCGGAAGGAAGGTGATGCCGTAAAGGCGTGTGGCCAGTCCGAATACGCCGTCAATGACGGCATTGAGCGGCAGATACGGGCGGAGCATGTTAGCGTCAATATCGTAGCGCTGCTTCTTCAGACGGTTGGCATAGTAGGCAAAGTCCCAAGGCTCGAGTTGGAAATCTTCACCTTCACTTTGGCGTGCAAACGCCTCCACCTGTTCCACTTCCTCCAAGGCCGGTTGATGATAGGCTTCGACCAGTTGGTTTAGCAAATCGTACACCCGTGCGATATTGTTGGCCATCCGTCGTTCCAGCGCATAGTCGGCATAGGTGTCATAACCCAATATCCGGGCCATCTCGCGACGCAGGTTGACGATGCTTTTGACCACGCTTTCGTTGTTGTCGGCATTATCGTGCAGGCAACGGGTGTGATAGGCCATGTAGAGGTCGTGGCGCAGTGAGCGTTTCTCAGCATAGGTCATGAAGGGCACAAAACTCGGGGCGTGAAGGGTGAATACCCACCCCGTTTTCCCCATCTCCCCGGCTTTGGTCTGTGCCTGTACGCGCTGTAGTTCGGGCAGACCGGCCAGGTCGGCTTCGTCTGTGATATGCAGGAGAAAGGCATTGGTTTCGTTCAGCAGATGACGCGAAAAGGCCAGCGTCTGCTTACTCAATTCGGCACGTATCTCCCTCAGCTTCTCTTTCTTCTCATCACAAAGGTGGGCTCCGGCACGTATAAAACTGCGGTAGGTGGTGTCGAGCAGCATCTTGTCCTCAGCGTTGAGCGCTTCTGCATCGGCATGGTCGTGGACGTAAGCGATACGTTGGTACAGAGCTGTGTTGGCCACAATGTCGCTGTGGTGTTGCGAGAGCACCGGCTGCATCTCCTCTGCCACGGCGTCCAGTTCGTCGCAGGTGTTGGCGCTCAACATGTTGTACATGTATGTCGTCACCACCTCCAATCGGTGTCCCGAATGTTCCAATGCCACGATAGTGTTGGCGAAGGTGGGCGTTTCCGTGTTAGCGCAGATGGTTTCTATCTCGGCCTTCTCTTCGTCCATGGCTTGCAGCAGAGCCGGCTTGATGTGCTCCACGCGAATTTTATCGAAGGGAAAAGTGCCATACGGGGTGTTGAAGGGAAGGAGGAGTGGATTAGTATTCATGTCAGGAAAACGGGCTGTCGGATTGGGGTATTGTGGATTGTGGCAGAGGTGTGTACGCACCTCAATGCTCGGTCAAGAAGGGGATCGATTTGAATGCGCGGCTATTCTTCTTTGGCCAGCAGCGCTTCTATCTCTGCAAACTTTGCGCCATCGTTCAGCGCGAAGTAGGCGCGATAGAGCAGAGGGCCCCAGCGCTTGACATCTTTGGGGGCAAGTTGGCGGTATCTTTCAAGATAGGGTATGGCGCATTTCATCCAGTGGTTGCGCTCATCTGAGGCCTTTTTGTAGGCGTTGGAGCGCATGTTGGTGGGCAGCACGATGGTGTCGGCCAGGCTGCTGTATGCCAGTCCGGCGTAGTAGTAGGCATCTACGTCGGTAGAGTCGGCACAAATGCTTTTGTCTGCCGTGTTTACGGCTTCGTCAAAGCGGTTGGTGTATATCAGTGCCAGCGTCTTGGCATCGAGGGCAACGATGTCTGTGCTGTCTGTCTGCAGCCTTCTTTCTGCCATGGTCTGGATGGCTGTATAGTTTCGGTGGGCAGCATAGTCGTCCACCAGATGGGTGAAGAACAGTTCGTGCTGAGGATAGCGCTCCAAACCTTCGAGAAGCAATGCACGATAGCGTATGCTGTCGCCGCGTGCCCCGGCGCTGAGCGCCAGATATTCCATGGAGGTGCGGTGTGAGCGTTCGGCCGTGTCGGCCAGGGCAACAGCGGCATAGCGTTCTGTTTCGTCGAAGTTGTTGTTCAGGTAGGCCGCACGGATATAGAGCGCAGCGGCCTGTATGCCTTCCCTTTGGTTATTCTGTGTTTGTGTGGTGCCCCAGATGGCCTGATTGGGAATGTCCAAGGCGTAGCGCAGATACTTCATGGCTTCGGCATACTGCTTCTTGGAGAAGAAATAGCGCGAGCCGGCGCAGATGTTCGGATAGTACTGTCTGAGGGTCTGCCCGCCCTGCTTGTGATACTTCATTTTTTTGCCTTCCAAAGCCAGCATCCGCTGTTCGGCCTCTTCACAGCGCAGGGTATAGGTGTAAATCTGGTAGGTGGTGTTGAAGAGGGACGCGGTGTCGAATTTCTGCTTGAGGTAGGCTTTTTCGTTAAGGGCGTTGTTGAGAAGGATTTGTGCCTGCCGTCCCAGATCATAGAGTTCCGGAACGTACTTGATCACGGAGTCTTTCTCCAGATTGTTTATTTGACTCATGGCCTGTGCGCCATTCTTCGCCTTGATGCTGGCGCGTACCGGTTTGAGCGCTTTCTGCGAAAAAAGCGCCGGGGCCGTCAGGATGAGCATGAGACACATGATAACAATTCGCTTCATCTCTTGTGTACTGTGTATGTGGTCCTATAGTTTGGGTCGTGATGTGCAGTGGTGTCTGCTGCGAGCGGACAATGTTGGTGCTGGCGTGTTCTGTGTGTGGGGGGGGCTTGCAGCAGGTCTGATGTAGAGGTTGTTTTTTATCGGCAAAATCCGTCATATCCATGCGGGGGCAACTTCATCCCCCGACATGGATAAAACGGATCATGTGGTATCGTTATGAGCGTAGGCTTCTTTCAGTCTTCACTGCCCAAGGTCAGATGTTGGCAATGATGGCATCAATCTCAGCCTTTTCGGTCTTCATCTGCAGGTTTTCGTAAATCATCTGCAGGGTGTGTGCCCACTGGCGGGGTTTGTCGGGGATGAGCTGGCGTACGCGCTCCATGTAGGGCAGTGCCGATTTGTAGTAGCTTTGTACCAGTTCCAGTTCTTTCTTATAGGCTGCTTCCTGTGCGGGGGTAATGCGCTTGCTTGTGCCGATAAACTTGAACTTGCCGGCCATCTTGTCGGCTACGACCTGGTTGACGTAAGTATAGGCGGTGTTGATGTTGGCTTCCACGAAGTCGGGGTCGATGGCCAGCGCCTTCTCGAAACTGCTGCGCGCCTCGGTGTAAGCCTTCTTCATGTTCAGTTCGACGCAGCCCTTCATATACCATGCGGCCTTGCTCGTCGGCAGCTGGGCCACCATTTCGCCGGCCATCTTCTCAGCGCCGGCCTGGTCGTTCTTGCTCACATAGTAGTAGAGCAGGTTCTGCATGAACATGGCATCTTCGGTACGGCCTACGGCTTCGGTGATGGTGGAGAGCCAAGCGGCGGAGTCGCCCATAGCGGCCTGCGACTGCATCTTGATGATATAGAGGTCGCGCAGACCCTGGTCATCCTTCAGGGCTATGTCGGCATACTTGATGGCCTTGTCCCATGCCTTGCGGCTGTAGTTAAGGGTGGCCATGTTGATGGCCGTCTGGTTGTAGGCCTGATGCTTGACGGTGCGGATGGAGTCGGCCTGTGCCTTGCTGAAGATGGGGTTGTCGGGCAGGGCGAGGTACTTTTCGAAGTAGTTGATGGCCTGCACGGTGTCGCGGTTCTGGTACATGAACATGGCGGCATAGTTGTAGTAGTCGAGCATGAACATGAGGCGTGCGCGGTTGGCCACTTCAAACTTGGGCTCTACGCGGCCCTTCTTGTCGGGCTGTATGTCTGCCTGGTGGCTCTTGGTGTAGTGGTCGATCATGTTGTCGAGCGCGTTGCAGAACACGACGGTATCGAAGGGCATCTGGTGGGCAGCCTTGTCGAGCTCGCCGTTGAAAATCTTCGCATAGTTTTCAGCCGTCTTATGGTGAATCTCGGCAAACTTGGTCGTTTTAGGGTTCTGGAGCGCAGCCTCATAGAGGGCGATGGCTCCACGCAGGTCGCCCTTCTGCTCGAGGGGCTGGGCTTTGAAGATGACACTGTTTTGTGCCTGTGCGGTGATGCCTGCCAAGGTCATGGCCGCCATGATGACAATTTTCTTCATAGTTATAGATGACAATGTGATAGGGATTTGTTCTGAAATGTTTTATTCTTGGTTCTCTGTGGGTTTGTCGCTGCTTTCGTCTATGGGTGCTGCTGCCTCGCTCTCAATGGTGGCGGGGGCTCCTTCGGTCTGTTGTTCGTTCGGTTCTTCTGCCTGCTCTTCGGCCTTAGGTACGCGGCATACGCTGGCTATCGCGTCTCCGCGGCGCGCCAGTTCGATGAGCTTGACACCCTGCGTGTCGCGCCCGATGACTTTGACAGAGTCGAGGGGTAGACGCAGCGTAATGCCGCTCTTGTTGATGATCATCAGGTCGTCGTCGTCGGTCACGGCTTTGAGAGCCACCACGCGACCGGTCTTTTCGGAAATCTGCATGGTCTTGACGCCCATACCGCCGCGGTTGGTCTTGCGGTAGTCTTCGGGTTTGCTGCGCTTGCCGTAGCCATTTTCGCCTACGACCATTACGCTTTCGCGCTCGGTGTCGTTGATGCAGACCATGCTTATCACTTCGTCGTCGCCTTCGTCGAGGGTGATACCACGCACACCCGTTGCGGTACGGCCCATGGGGCGTACGCGGTCTTCGTCGAAGCGGATGGCACGGCCGTTGCGGTTGGCCAGCATGATTTCATCCTTGCCGTTGGTCAGGCAAACGCCGATGACGCGGTCGCCTTCGCGGATGGAGATGGCGTTGACACCGTTGACGCGCGGACGCGAATACTCTTCAAGGCAGGTTTTCTTAATGATACCTTCGCGCGTGGCGAACACCACGTAGTGCGTGCGGCAGAACTCGGCATCGCCCAGTTTGCGGATGTGCAGACAGGCGTTGACGCTGTCGCCGGGCTCCAGGTTGAGCATATTTTGGATGGCGCGTCCCTTCGAGTTTTTCGTGCCTTCGGCAATGTCATAGACCTTCAGCCAGTAGCAGCGCCCCTTCTCCGTAAAGAAGAGCATCGTGTTGTGCATCGTGGCGTGGTAGATGTTCTCGATAAAGTCTTCGTCGCGGGTGCTTCCGCCTTTCGAGCCTATGCCGCCACGGCCCTGGGTGCGAAACTCGGTCAGCGGCGTGCGCTTGATGTAGCCCATGTGACTTATGGTAATGACCACTTCGTCGTCGGCATAGAAGTCTTCGGGATTAAACTCTTCGCTGGAGAGTTTGATCTCCGTACGGCGGGCGTCGCCATACTTCTCCTTGACCTCAATGAGTTCGTCCTTGATAACCTGCCGGCATACGTTGTCGTCGGTGAGGATGCTGTTGTAAAACTCGATGCGGCGCTCTATCTCCTCGTATTCCTGATGCAACTTGTCCTGCTGGATGTTGGTCAACTGAGCCAAACGCATATCTACGATGGCCTTGGCCTGGATGTCGTCGATGGCGAAACGATTCTTTAGGGCTTCGGTAGCCTCCTGCGGGGTGCGCGATGCACGGATGAGGCGTACCACCTCGTCAATGTTGTCGCTGGCGATGATAAGACCCTCCAGAATGTGTGCACGTTCGCGGGCTTTGCGCAGGTCGTATTCGGTACGGCGGATGACGACGTCGTGGCGGTGCTCCACAAAGTGACGGATGCAGTCTTTCAGTGTCAGCGTCTTGGGACGGCCGTGAACCAGCGCGATGCAATTCACAGGGAAACTGGTCTGTAGCGCCGTCATCTTGAACAGTTTGTTCAGCACCACATTGGCGTTGGCGTCGCGCTTGAGGTCAACCACGATGCGCAGACCCTCGCGGTCGCTCTCGTCGTTGATATTGCTGATGCCGTCGATGCGCTTCTCGTTGACAAGGTCGGCAATGCTCTTGATCAGTTCGGCCTTGTTAAGACCATAGGGAATCTCCGTGACGACGATGCGGTCGTGCATGGCATCGCTCTCGATGTCGGTGCGAGCGCGCATGATGACGCGGCCGCGTCCGGTTTCGTAGGCGCTGCGCACGCCCTGCATACCCATGATGAAGCCGCCCGTGGGGAAGTCGGGCGCCTTGATGTAGGCCATGAGACCGTTGACATCAATGTCGGGGTTGTCAATATAGGCAATGCAGCCGTCGATCACTTCGGCCAGATTGTGCGTGGGCACGTTGGTGGCCATGCCGACGGCAATACCGCTGGCGCCGTTGACCAGGAAGTTGGGGATGCGTGTGGGCATCACCGTGGGCTCCACCAACGAGTCGTCAAAGTTGGGCATCATGTCCACCGTTTCCTTGTCGAGGTCCTGCATCATGGCTTCGCCGGTCAGACTGAGGCGGGCTTCGGTGTAACGCATGGCGGCGGCGCTGTCGCCGTCCATCGAACCGAAGTTGCCCTGCCCTTCCACGAGCGGATAGCGCATGTTCCAATCCTGAGCCATGCGCACCAGAGCGCCATATACCGAACTGTCGCCGTGGGGGTGATACTTACCGAGTACGTCACCGACGATACGGGCCGACTTGCGGGTGGGTTTGTCGTGCGTGTTGTTCAGACCGAGCATACCGTAAAGGATGCGTCGGTGGACGGGCTTGAAGCCGTCGCGTACATCGGGAAGAGCGCGAGCCACGATGACCGACATGGAGTAGTCGATATACGAGGTCTTCATTTCCTCCTCGATGTTCACTTTAATGATTTTGTCTTCTGATGCCATTCCTGTGTTAAAGGTGATTATTGGTTGGTGCATGGGCATTTGGGCTTTCCTTCAGCCATGTCGCGTCAGCCCCTCCTGTTTGCCCCAAAACCGTTTGCGGTCTTGGCCTGCACTTCTATTTCCCTGCAAAGGTAAGAAAATTCCTCGTTTTCCCTTCGTTGCCGAACGGTCAATTTTCGTTAATCTCGCGTTTTTGGCCATTTTTCTCCCCGCTAAGGCGTTTTGCCATATCCTCTCGGGGGGATGTCGAAACGTTTGGTTGGCTGGCTAAGGAGGGGAAAACGGGGGTGCGACCTGTGGGCCGTCCTTGAAGGCGCGCCGCATGATCTACGTAGTGCATGGTGCGCGGCCCCAAGTTTTTGCACACATGTCCAAATAACGTGAGTTTTTTTCAAAAAACGTGAGTCGCCGCAGCCTTGCAAATAGAATGCGAAACGCGCTGCGGCGTGCGTCGAACACGATTCGTCCCGACAGTTTGGGCGACAGAAATTCCTGTTTGGGCGACAGAAAATACGCTCGCCCAAACAGTGGCCTCTGTATGGCGTACGCCGCGATGTGTTCGCGAAGGCCTTTTTTGCTGAAAAAACGCCGGAGTTTCAGAAAGATTAACTAAGATATGGAGGCGAGGTCGGGATTTTGCGATTTCCTGTCAAAATCAAAGGCGTCATGCCGGCGATAATTTCGACCGCGGGGGTGGCCGGTGGTTTTCGCGGGCATTCTCGATGTTAACGAAGGTTAAGATGTGTTTTGCACACTGCGTGTGGACGAGGGTTCTCACAGGCCAGTCCAACGCGGGTGTTACCGCCGATAGTCGTCTTCGGTGAAGGCAAATCGTGCCACTTCGGCGCCCGTGCCCTGGCGGCGATAGATCATCACCAACGTGACGCCATGCTCACGGCAGGCATCCCAGGCGGGGTCGTTACAGATGGCGCTGAGCAGTTGGGTGCGCGCTTCTGCGGGAAAACGGCGGAGTACGTCCTCGCCGCGCTCGCTGATGGAGAATACACGCACCAGTTGGCGGGTGTCGCGGTGGTAGCCAATGCTGTCTAACCGCGTGTCGGCATCAATACGTTCGGGGCAGTGGTTGGAATACTGCTCGCGGGCTTCGGCTTCAAGACGGTCGTCAAACGACCCGCCGCACGAGGTGCAGGCCAAAAACAAAAGGGGAAAATAGATGGGGCGCATAACAGGTGGTAAGAGAAAAATTCGTACTTTTGTGTGGTGGAAGCCTAAGCACGCCGGCCCGCAGATGGCGACCGGATGCCACGCGGTGCAAAGATACGCACTTTACGTGGAATAAGGACCGCCGCGGGCAACGGATAGTTTGCTTCACGCCCACGCCGTTCGGCGAGCGTGCGAAACGCCTCCGTCGGTTTGTTCGGCTGTGCTGCCGGCGCACCTCGCCACACCTAATTATATATTGACTAACGTATGACAATGACAGCAGAAGAAAAGGAGGCCCGCATAGCCAAGGCGGTAGCCCTGTTTAAGGATGGATACAACTGTTCGCAATCTGTCGTAGCAGCCTTTGCCGACCTCTACGGCTTCACCAACGATCAGGCGCTGCGCATGGCCGCCTCTTTCGGCGGCGGCATAGGCCGTATGCGTGCCACCTGCGGTGCAGCCTGCGGCATGTTTATGCTCGCCGGTCTTGAAACCGGCGCCACGGATGCCGCCGACCGCGCGGGGAAATCGCACAACTATGCCGTCGTGCAGCAGTTGGCCGAACGCTTCCGTCAGGAAAACGGGTCGCTGATATGCGCCGAACTGCTGGGGTTGGCTGGCGCCAAGCCTACAGCCGGCACCGAGGCCGAGCCGCGAACGGCCGGCTATTATGCCAAACGCCCCTGCGCCATGATGGTTGAGACGGCGGCACGCCTCTTTGCCGATTACCTGACCGAAACACAGACGGTACGATGAAGATCCTTCTCGTCGGCGAGTACAGCAATGTCCATCACACGCTGGCTGTGGCTCTGCGTACGTTGGGGCATGACGTCACGCTGGCAACGGACGGCGACGGGTGGAAAAACTACCCGCGCGACATCGACCTGAAGCGCCCCGAAGGCAAGGGATTGGTATCGAAACTGGCCTATGGCCTGCGGCTGGAGCGCATATTCGCGCGGTTGGACCAATATGACGTCATCCAACTCATCAACCCCATCTTCCTGCCGCTGCGCGCGGAGCGTATCATGCGCTACTACCGCCGCCTGCGCCGCCATACCCAACGGCTCTACGTCGGTGCCTTCGGCATAGACTTCTATTATGCCAAGGCGGCCCTTGACGGCCATACCTTCCGTTACAGCGACTTCTTAGTGGGGCAGACGCCGCACGATTTTGAAGACCGAGCCACGTGGATGGCCGACTGGGTGGAAGGTCCGAAGGGACAGGTATGCCGCGACATCATGGCCGACTGCGACGGTATCGTGGCGGGCTTGTATGAATATCACGCCGCCTACGCCACGGTCTATGGCGAAAAACTGGCCTTTATTCCCTTCCCCGTGGCTGTACAGCTCGACAACGGGCACATACGCGGCACGTCGGGCGGACCGATACGCTTCTTCATCGGCATCCAGCGTCACCGCTCCTTATATAAAGGTACGGACATCATGTGGCGAGCGCTCCGGCGCGTGGCAGAAGCCTACCCCGATGCCTGTGAGGTGGTCCGCGTGGAGAATGTGCCCTTTGCCGAATACTGCCGTCTGATGGACAGGAGCGACGTCATCCTGGACCAACTCTACTCTTATACGCCGGCCATGAATGCTCTCGAAGCCATGGCGCACGGTATGGTGGTGGTGGGCGGCGGCGAGCCGGAGAACTATGCCATCCTCGGCGAAGAGCAACTGCGCCCCATCATCAACGTCCAGCCTAATGAACGCAGCGTCTATGAGGCGCTCAGCAGGCTGGTGCGCCACCCCGAAATGATTGCCGACCTGTCGCGCCAAAGCATGGCGTATGTCAGCAGGCACCATGACGCACAGAAGGTGGCTCGTCAGTATGTGGACTTCTGGACACGCGGCTGATACTTTCCTTTTCGTTTCACACTCCACTCCCACCCTTCTCCCTTCTGATCGTTTACCACGTATTCCCATGATTGACCGCCAAACCATACAACGCATCTTGGACGCCTCGGACATTGTCGAGGTGGTCAAGGAGTTTGTCACACTGCGCAAGGCGGGAGTGAACTATAAGGGTCTGTGCCCATTCCACAACGAGCGTACGCCGAGTTTTGTGGTGTCGCCTTCCAAACAACTTTGCAAGTGCTTCTCCTGCGGCAAAGGCGGCGACGTGGTCCACTTCGTTATGGAGCACGAGCACATGTCCTATCCCGAAGCCCTGCGCTGGCTGGCCGCCAAGCACGGCATTGCCATCGAGGAGCGCGAGATGGACGCCGACGAACGCCGTGCACAGAGCGAACGGGCGTCCATGTTGGTGCTGAACGAGTGGGCTTGCAAATTCTTTGAACGCACACTGCGCGAAGACGTAGATGGCGTGGCTCTTGGTATGGCTTATCTGAGGTCGCGCGGCTTTCGCGACGACATCATCCGCAAGTTTCGGCTTGGTTTTTCCCCCGAGAGCCGCGACGCACTGGCCAAGGCTGCGGCGCAGGCCGGCTTCAATCCCGAACTTCTCGAGAAGACCGGCCTTTGCTTCCGCACCGAGCGCGGCGAACTCCTCGACCGCTTTCACGGGCGCGTCATCTTCCCCGTGCTCTCCGTGTCCGGCGCCACAGTGGCCTTCGGCGGCCGCATCCTCGGTCAGAACAAGAATGTCGGGAAGTATGTCAATAGTCCGGAATCGCTGGTCTATAGCAAGAGCCGCGAACTATACGGCTTGTACCAAGCCAAGCAGGCTATCGTCCGCGAAGACCACTGTTTTCTGGTAGAAGGCTACACCGACGTCATGTCGATGCACCAGTGCGGCATCGAAAACGTGGTGGCCTCGAGCGGCACGTCGCTCACCGATGGGCAGATACGTCTGCTTCACCGCTTTACCGAACACATCACCGTGCTTTACGATGGCGACAGCGCGGGCATCAAGGCCAGTATGCGCGGCATCGACATGCTGCTGCGCGAAGGTATGAAGATACGCGCTCTGCTCCTGCCCGACGGCGACGACCCCGACAGTTTTGCGCGCAAGCACACGGCGGCATCTTATAGAGCCTACATCGACCAACATCAGGAAGACTTCATCCGCTTCAAGGCCCGTCTTTTGCTGGGTGAGGCCGGCGATGACCCGATGAAACGCGCCGAACTGGTAAGCAATGTTATCGACAGCATAGCCGTCATTCCTGACAATGTGCTACGCCAAGGCTATGTGGCCGAATGTGCCCGACTGTTCAACACCGATGAATCGTTGGTACAGCACGAAGTGGCCACGCGGATTAGACGGCAGCGTATAGATTCTCGCGAGAAACCATCCGAATCAGGAACCGCTGGTGCTGACGAACAAAACGCTACACAGGAGGGTACGCCGCAAACGGGGGACGAGACCACAGGGACCGCCCGGCAGCCTGGCGTAACTGTAGAAAATACCTCAGGCTCAACGCCGACCACGCAGACGGGATTCAAGCGTCCCTCGCTCCGGCGTCTGGACGCCGTAGCAGAGAGCGAACGGCTATTGGCGGCATGTGTGGTGCGCTACGGCAATAAAACACTCGCGGTGCCCACCGAGGACGAAAGTGAACCGCTGTCGATGACCGTTGCCCAGTATGTCCACGCCGACCTTGAGCAGGACGGCCTGACGCTGACGCAGCCCGTGGTGGCCCGCATTGTGGAAGAAGCCAGTCAAATGTCTGCCGACGACGATGCCTCGCGCTATTTCCTTGTTCATCCCGATGCCGAGATCAGCAGTTTCGCTTCGGCGGTCATGACGCCCGCCGACGAACTTAGTGCGAGCCAGAAGCAAGGGTATGTGGAGGACGGCGAACGACTGACAGAGCTGGTGCCGCGTCTGCTGCACGACCTGAAGTACCAGATTGTGCGCCGCCGTCTGGCAGACCTGCTGCAACGCATGAAGAGCGAAGAGGTGCTCCGTGACACACACGCACTCCTCAGTCTGATGGAAGAGTATAAAGCGCTGTCAGAGATAGAACGCGAATTTGCCCGCATACTCGGCGAGCGCGTGCTGACTCTCTGAGGCTAAAGTCTGTATCTGATAATACCGTTTCAATGACTACTCCCCCCCGCCATATACCCCTGCTAAGCCACCTGTTGCTTTGGCTCTGCCTATTGTCATCCGGGTGCATGTTTGCCCAGAGCAATGGCAACGCCTACCAGGCCTACTTTAACCGCTACCACCGAATGGCGGTGGAGCAGATGGCCAAGTATGGCATACCGGCAAGCATCACGCTGGCACAGGGCGTCTTTGAAAGTGCTGCCGGCCGCAGCCGTTTGGCCACGGTGGCCAACAACCATTTCGGTATCAAGGCCGGAAGCACATGGACGGGGCCTGTGGTTTACGCCGATGATGACGCGCCGTCGGAGCGCTTCCGCAAATACCGCAGTGTGGCCGACAGTTATGAAGACCACTCCCTTTTCTTGGTCAGGAACAAACGCTATGCGGGATTGTTCCGGCTATCCATGCGCGACTACAAAGGATGGGCACGCGGACTGAAGTCGGCCGGCTATGCCACCAATCCGCGCTATGCCGAGCAACTAATCAACATCATCCAGGCCTATCGTCTGGACCGCTACGACCATCTGTCGCTGCGCGATGTGCGCCGACAGACCACGGCCTCGCAGACGACGGCGCCAATCGACATCGGACAGATAGGATGTTGCAACGGCAGTTGTTACGTCCGCACACAGCGCGGCCAGACGCTGCGGGACATTGCGCGAAACTTCGACATCAGTGAGCGACGGCTCAGGAAGTATAATGAAGTGCCCAAGGGCTATAAGCCCGCAGAAGGCGAAATAATTTACTTAGAGAAGAAGCGCAGCAAAGCGGACAAGAGTCTGAAACACCACATTCACATTGTCCGGCCCGGTGAGACCTTCCACACGATAGCGCAACGCTACGGCATACGCCTCAAGACCTTGTACAAAAACAACGGCCTGACACCTGCTGCCCATATACAGGCAGGTCAGGGACTGCTCATCAGATAACCACAACAAGAAATACCAATATACCGCCCTCCCAACGCCGGTAAATACGGCGGACCGAATAAATACCTACAGATATGTCGAAGATCCCCAGACTGAAGGACATCGTCCTTCGCGATACCCCATTTGCCCGTCTGATGAACAAGCGCGTCTATAACGTGCTGCTCATCGCCACGAAGTATGATGCCTTCATGTTGGAGGACGATGGCCGCGTCGATGAGCAGATATTCAACGAATATACTGCCCTCTCGCTGCGCTACCCGCCGCGCTTTACGCAGGTATCGACGGCAGAGGAGGCGCTGGCCGAACTCAAGAGCCGCAACTTTGAGCTCATCATCGTCATGCCCAACATGGACAACCGCGACATCTTTGCCGACGCCAAGGACATCAAGCGGCAATACCCGCACACGGCAATGGTGGTGCTCACACCCTTCTCCCGCGAGGTGACGCGCCGCATGGCCCGCGAAGACCTGTCGGGCATCGACTATGTGTTCTCGTGGCTGGGTAACGCCGAACTGCTGCTGGCCATCATAAAACTGCTGGAGGACAAGTGGAACGCGCCGGACGATACGGCATCCGTTGGCGTGCAGATTATTCTCTTGGTAGAGGACTCTGTGCGTTTCTACTCCTCTGCCCTGCCCTATCTCTACCGCATCGTCCTCGAGCAGAGCCGCGAATTTTCAAAGGAAGCGCTCAACGACCACCTGATGACCATGCGTATGCGCGGACGTCCCAAAATTATGCTCGCGCGAAGCTACGAAGAGGCAGAGGCTATCTATAAGGAGTATGCCGAGCACATTCTGGGTATTGTCTCTGACATGAGTTTCTCACACGGTGGCACCAAGGACCCTCTGGCAGGCTATGCCCTGTGCAAAGCCATCCGAAAGGTAGATCCGCACGTGCCTATCATCCTCGAGTCGAGCGAAGACACCGGGGCGGCCTATGCCGACGAACTGCACGCCGCGTTCATCAGCAAGCACAGTAAGCAGTATCCGCAGTTGCTGCGACGCAATGTGATGGCGCGCTTCGGCTTCGGCGACTTCATCATCATCAATCCGCAGACGGGTGAGGAGGTCATGCGTATCTGCAACCTTAAAGACCTTCAGCGCAAAATCCTCACCATCCCCGACGATTCGCTTCGCTACCACCTGTCGCACAACCATTTCTCGCGATTCTTCTTCTCGCGTGCCATGTTTCCGCCGGCAGTCATCCTCAAGAAGGTTGACGTCACCGACTATGCCCACATGGATGAGGCCCGCCGGCTCATCTCCGACCTTATCGTGGGCTATCGCAAGATGAAAAACGAGGGCGTGGTGGCCATCTACCAGAGAGACCGCTTCGACCAGTACAGCAACTTTGCGCGTATCGGTAACGGTTCGCTGGGAGGCAAAGGCCGTGGCCTGGCGTTCATGGGCTCGATGGTGAAGCGCTACCCCAAGTTGGAGCGCGACCGTTTCTCGGTGGACATTCCCAAGACCGTCGTCATCTGTACCGACGTCTTCGACGCCTTCATGGAGCAGAATAACCTTTACCCGGTGGCGCTCTCCGAGGCTTCGGACGAGGAAATCCTCGCGGCGTTCGAGCGCGCTTCGCTGCCCGCCCATCTGCTTGAAGACCTGGCGGCGCTGCTCGACGTGGTGCCCGGCCCGGTGGCCGTGCGTTCTTCCAGTTTGCTGGAAGACTCACACTACCAGCCTTTTGCCGGTATCTACAAGACCTACATGATACCGCACCCCGGCGACAAGAACCAGATGATGTCCCTGCTGCGATCGGCCATCAAGGCCGTGTATGCCTCGGTATTTTATAAGGACAGCAAAGCCTATCTTACCGCTACGCAAAACCTGATTGACCAGGAGAAGATGGCCATCGTCATTCAGGAGGTGGTCGGCGCCGAATACATGGACGTGCCGCCCACCCCCACGGGCTCGGCGCTGTCGGCCATGCCCAACCTGTCGGCACAACGGCTGTTCTATCCGACGCTGTCGGGCGTGGCGCGCTCGCTCAACTACTACCCGCTTGGCAACGAACTGCCGGAAGACGGTATCGCCGATGTGGCCTTCGGCCTGGGCAAATATATCGTAGATGGAGGGCAGACGCTGCGCTTCTCGCCCAAGCATCCCCACCATATTCTGCAGCTGAGCACCACCGACATGGCGCTCCGCGAAACGCAACGCCGCTTTTTCTCGCTGGCCCTCGACGACATGGCGCCCACGTTCAAGACAGATGATGCTTTCAATCTCTGCGACCTGCCCGTAAGGCGGGCCGAAGGGCATGGCAGTCTGCAGTTCGTGGCCTCGACCTTCAACCCTACCGACGACGTCATATACGATGGTCTCTACCCCGGCGGCCGCAAACTGGTCACCTTTGCCCACATCCTCCAGCACGACGTTTTCCCGCTGGCCGACACCATCAGCCGTTTGCTCAACATCGGCAAGGCCGAGATGGGACGCCCCGTGGAGATTGAGTTTGCCATGAACATTGAGCCGGCCGAAAACGGCACTTTGCCACAGGCCCATTTCTACCTGCTGCAAATCCGCCCCATGGTGGATTGCAAGGACGAGGTGGACGAAGACTTGACGCTCATTCCTAACGAAGAGACGATTGTTGCTTCTGCCAGTGCGTTGGGCAGCGGCATCGTGACCGACGTTTTCGACGTGGTGTATGTGAAGACGGCTTCGTGGAAAGCTGCCGACAATCCTGCCATCGCCCGCGAAGTGGAAAAAATCAACGCGAAACTGACGGAAGAAAACCGCCCCTACGTGCTCATCGGCCCCGGTCGCTGGGGTAGCAGCGACCCCTGGCTGGGCATCCCCGTGAAATGGCCGCACATCGCCGGCGCCCGCGTTGTCGTGGAGCGCGGTCTGGACGGCTACCGCATCGAACCGAGCCAAGGCACGCACTTCTTCCAAAACCTGACCTCCTTCGGCGTGGGCTATTTCACCATCGGGCGTGAAGGTGCCGACGGCTGGTTTGATGAGGCATACCTTGACAGCCTGGAAGCCGTCGAGGAAACCGAACATCTGCGCCACGTCCGCTCCACGCAGCCCCTTGTGATCAAGATGGACGGCAAGCACGCCCGCGGCGTGGTGATGAAGGTCGTCGATGATAAACCAAGAGTTTAATAGAAATAGATTAACCCGCTATGCTTGAACGCCGTAAAAGCGAAAAACTGGCCGACGTCTTGCTCCGCTTCATGCGCAGCGAAGGCTTGGAATCGCCGTTGGGCGAGTATCGTGTGATAGAGGCGTGGCCGCAGGTAGCCGGCGCACAAGCGGCCAAGCAGACCACCGAACTTTACATTCGCCGTCAGACGCTTTTCGTCCGTTTGGCGGTACCCGCCCTGCGCACTAACCTGATGTCGCAACGCGCCCTGCTGGTGCGACGCCTCAACGACATCGCCGGAGTGGACGTCATCACCGACCTGCGGTTTCTGTAGAGCCCAAGCAGTGTGGTCATTCGGCGCGAACTGATGTGTGCAGTTTGTCGAGTGGCCATCACCCAATCACGAGAATCGCCACGCCATCCAACGTCTATCCCCGTGGGCGGCCATAATTTTAAGGAATTTTGTCCGAATTTGTTGGCCTGTTACATCCCCTAAAAGTAGCTAAACTACACACGCTGAACCATACACTATGCACTGTTTGCGCTTACGGCTACAAACACAGAAATAATGTGTGACAAATCAAGTCATAGTGCTTGCACGTGTAAACTCCGTGCCGTTTCATAACCAATAAATATGGTTTCAAATACAGAAAGTCGCGGTTTCATCGGAATTTTTCTTGCTAAGTATAATGTGAAGAGATATATTTGCAAAAAATATTTAATAGAATCTCACCAGAAATGGATTTCTCTTCACTCTTCTACATGCTCCTTCATTCAGCCGACTACATTCTGGAGTTGGTCGTAGCCATACTTTTCCTGGCAACGTCGCGCCTTCAGTCCGACAGAGGGCGACTGTTCTTAGGGATGTTCTTTCTGCTTTCGGTAACGGCTTCAGTAGCCAACATCTCATACGTGCTCTATACCTCTACCAGCGAAGGCAACCAGATGCTGTCAATGGTATCATCGATCTGCAGTTTTCCAGTGTTCTTCATGCTCATACTCTATCTGGTGGAATGTCTGCACCCCAACGAGTACAATCTGAAAAAAATACTCCAAGTGCTCATACCATGGCTCGTCGTTGCCGTACCCACGGTAGTGGTCTGCTTCATTGGAGGAGAGACTCACATTTATAACGCAGAGGACTACATGGAGAACATCAGCAACCCCGATGTTATACTGCGCACACTGTCCTTACTTATATATCTGCCTTACGGATTGTGGTGCTTCCTTATGCCAATGCATACCAGCGCCTATTTGACGACACGTCCGCTGACATCTCTCATGTGCTGGTGCACGGCGCTGATGACGATTACGTTTGTTGGCGGCCATGGACTCTTTATTATGTTCTTTGACGTCATGCACGTATTGCTCTACCTCGTCATAACGCTCATGTCGGTATATTCCGAGTTCGCCGACCGACTGACACCGGACTTGAAGGTAACAGTGCTGTCCGCCCATACCGTAGAAGAAGAAAAAATAGAAGAAAGCCAGCTGACCGGCCGTTTGCGCATACTCTTGGAAGAAGAAAAGCTATGGAAGGACCCTGACCTCGTACAATCCGACGTAATACGCGCTTTGGGCACCAATGTGAAGTATCTGCAGAACTCCATCAGGGAGTTAGGCTATGGCAGCTACTCGGATATGATTAACAGCTACCGCATCAACTACGCCAAACAGCAGTTGGACGAAAACTGCACCGATAACCTCAAACAAATCTTCTACGAAGCCGGTTTCCGCAGCCGCATCACTGCATGGCGCAGCTTCTCGAAGTTTTTAGGCTGCTCACCTACTGAATACAAGAATAAACCGGCTAATGATAGTTCCTCTACCATAAAGCAATAGACACCGCGATACATCAATCTAAATAATTGTCACACTATAAACAATTTTTCAAATGAAACACCAAGACTTTTTACGAAGGGGGCGGCCTTTAGCAAGGTGGCTCTTCATGGTTTTCTTCTTCCTGTCGTATGCATTGCATGTCAATGCGCAAACGGAAATGAAGATCGTTACGGCACGTTACTATCAAAGTGATAATAACCGGACGCGCCTTAATTACACAGAATTTGGAGAACCATCTCCAGCGTTTTCGTTGGGAACTCTATGGAATGGACCAGCCAACAAGAATTTCAAGACAATGATTCTGCGTTGGCGCATTGCTGACCAGCTTGGCCAGTTTGGCAACGTTCCAGCTTATTCCAAGCTGGAATACGAATACCGTTGGGGTATTGAAGGTGCAAGGAGCAACACACATGGCAGTGCAGGCGTTGTTAGAGCTCTGTTTGAAAGTGAGACAGACTCTCCGACCGGCATTTATGTGGATCCTGATAATACCAGCGGTTACGACTTATATAATAGAAATGAGTCTTCAAACTGGCGCAATGTGCAGTCCGGTACAAGAAGCCGTACTATTGACAACTCGGCAAGCAGTTCGGTGAAAGCAATCACTCACACGCTTTTCGGTACGGTCAGTGTGGCGAGTTCCAGTTCGTATAGCAATAGACTTCAGATTAACGCAGACAATACACATGCCTATTTTGAAAACTGGAGCATTACCAACTACATCTATTACGATGCAAACGAAAAGAGTACGGGTGCACCAGATACACAAACTAAACTTCATACAGCAAGTATTGTGCTGTCGGGCACGGTTCTGAAGAATGTTGAATACGGTCATACGGGATGGAATACGTCGCCAAACGGAACAGGCACACACTATGATCTTGGAGGCACATACTCTGAAGATCAGGGTGTAATTCTTTATGCAGAATGGAAGCCATGTATGAAGGCTGCCAACCTAACGCTCACTCCTGACAAGTTCAACGGCAAGATGACACTCCATTGGACCACCTCAGGCGATGATGCCAACCATTACACCGCAGGTAAGTGGTTTATCTTCCGTAAGAAAGCCGGTGAGACTGCCTATACAAAGATTGCGGAACTCGTCAAGGGTTCCACATCCTACACCGATACCGGTCTGGAAGTGGGTGTGGACTACACCTACGCCATCTCATTCGTAAATGATAACTTTGGTTCTATCGACCAGCCTAATGTTGCCTCCATCACAGTTACGGCAACCGGTCAGCTGCCAAAGACCTTCACTTTCTCAAATATCGCGAAGAGTAACGTCAAAGACGCCAGCGGCGGTATCCGTCTCTCATGGGCTCCCGAGAAGTCCGGTGCTTCGGTAGCCGTGGAGAAGTATAACACCGGCTCCAACACATGGAGTGAGATATACAGCGGTACAGCAACTGAATTCACCGACAGGGACGTTGAGCCTTTCGCTGAATATACCTACCGTCTTAAAGTAAATATGTGGAGTACAGACTTCTACTCTGAAGACATCACTATCTCTTTCATGGTAATGTCGGAAGTAACGAAGGTAACCACGTCAAAGGGATATTACAGCAATATCGTCAAGATCAATTGGGATGCTGACCAGTATGGCTCAGCTGACACGCGCTATGTCATCAGCCGTAAGATCCTCACAGATCCTAAAGCCGTCTTTGCAAACATCTACGAAACACTTGGACAGGCATCGAGCTATTACTATGAAGACGCAACAGCGCTTCCGGGACAGTACTATGTGTATCGCGTAACTGCATTTGCCAAGAACAACAATACAGGCAAATGGGCTGAAGGCAACTCCATTGAGAGTGACGGTTTCAGCACCTCACGAGGCATCATCTCGGGTCGTGTAAGCTTTGGCAATGGTACGGCTGTGGAGGATGTCGTCGTGCGTCTCTCAAAGAACACAGACGATGACGACTCTACGCCTCAGTTCTACTCGCTCACCTCAAAGGACGAGACGGGTCTGATGACCTGGACTCCAAGTGAGACAACCCTCAACAACTATCTGGAGGGCAATCCTTTCTCTATACAGATGTGGGTGAATGCCAACAAGGACGTTCCTGCATCCGGAGAGCGTGCATTCCTTAGTATTAAGAACCAGGTAACGCTTTATCTGAAGAACGCTTCGGAAGAAGGCAGATACGAGATTGTTGCCAAGGTGCCTGATGCTGATAAGACGTCAACAGGACTCACCGTAAAGGCAGATGTCTATAGCAACATTACCTTTGTATCAGATGGTAAGGGTAATTACACCATCTTCGCAAGCGATGGTGTTGACGATGAAGGTCAGACCATTTTCAATAGTGCCGGCATTGCCGGTTCAGACATTTCGTGGACCAACGGCAATGATATAGCAAGCATCACATTGGGAGCCAATGGCAATGCAAGCGATATGTTCGTTGGTAATATAGATGACGTACGTCTATGGCGTGCTGCACTTGCAGAGAATGACATCCGCAAGAACCACCACCGCATACTTGCCGGTACGGAGGCAAACCTCCTGTGCTACTGGCCTCTTGACGAGGGTGTCAATGGCATCCCATACGTATATGATGTCAGTAAGACCAACGGCGTGGCAAACGGTAACCATGCCGTGCTCAGCAAGAATGCGATGTTCAGTGGCTCGACACCTACGGAAGACCAGCTCTCGCTCTTCGGCTTGACCGACAGCCAGGGTAACTTCACCGTTCGTGGTGTGCCCTTCGTAGGTAATGGTACGAGTTACACCATCACACCTATCAAGGGCGTGCATGAGTTTACCCCATCATACGTAACCCGTTACGTAAGCAACAACTCACTCACCCACAATGCTGTTGACTTCAAGGATGTCAGCTCGTTCCCAGTAAAGGGTTACGTCTATTATGAGAACACCACCATCCCTGTCGAAGGCGCATTCCTGTATGTTGATGGTACGCTGGCATCGAAGGATGGTGCAGCCATCGAGACAAACGCAGAGGGAGAGTTCGCCGTTGACGTACCTATCGGCGAACACTACATCTCTGTGAAGAAGAACGGGCATACCTTCTATAATGATGGACGCTATCCCGAAGACCCACAGAACATAGGTACACGTAAAACCTTTACCAGCGAGGTATCGGGTCTTACATTCTACGACAATACCAAGGTAATGGTTGCCGGACGCGTAGCCGGTGGTCTCGACGAGCAGAACAAAGCGCTTGGTGTCGGTCTGGGCAAGGCTAATATCGGGCAGGCTAAGGTCGTGCTCAGCTTTGAGGGCCATGACCGCTACAAGATAAATGCCGTGAAGATAACAGAGGGTCTGACCACAAGATATGAAGACGCAAAGACCGATCGCGTATTTGATTGCAACTCTGATTACATCTATTCAAGCTCGGCAAAGGTCGATGTAGAGAACAAGCCAAACTATATCACGATCTTCACTGACCCGCGCAGCGGTGAGTTTGCAGCAATGCTTCCACCTCTTCTCTATCATGTCGAAAGCATTGAGATTCCATCTCAGCCATCCGTCTCATTCAGCAGCAAGCCTACCATTGATGCAAGCAATCCGCTTGCTGTCAATACAGACTCTGTAGAGGTAGAGCTTGACAATGGTGTGGAGATGCGCCGATTCGAGTATGTAGCCCAAGCAAAGATGATTTATCGCTCTGAGTCACATCTTGATGTTACACAAGATGGTGAGACGGCCTTCGGTGAGGCAAGTATAGATGTTACCGATATTGTCGGCAACACAACCACCGTGCCCGTCTATGCCAAGAACCCGGACGGCAGCGTGAAATATGGTGCTAACAACGAGGTTGACTACACCTTTGGATACCCTGTCTATAGAATGAAGGGGCAATACGCACTCGACTTCTTTGCATACGAGACATACGAGAACTACGATGAAAGTGCCAACAACGGTGGAAAGCCGGAAGTGACCGTACTCCCTCTGCAGGGCACTACCGTGAGCATCGCCAATGAGTTCGCTTCAACAACTGCCGTAGTTGTCAAAGGCGATGCTGAGCATCCACGAGGCTCTATCCACGAGATGGAGGATAACAACCTTGAACTCGACTCGCTGGGACGTGGCCGTTACATCTTTACCGCCGGTATGCCCAACATTCAGGCACCTTACACCAGAGGTATCAGCATTTCATATAATGTAGATGGCGACAACAAGTCGTGGGGCAAGATTGAAGCCGTCGTACTCGGTCAGCTCACTAAAGGCAATGACTTTATCACAGAGGCACCGGACAAGGTGCTGATGGTATTGCGCGACCCACCGGGCACATCATCTTCTGCTACATGGTCGAAGGGTACAACCATTACTGCGTCACACGGTCGCACTTTCTCACGCCACTCAAACACCGAAGTCAATTTAACCCACATGTTCGGTACGAGTGTAACGAGCTTAACTGGTACTTTTGCCTTTGCTGTTATTAACGAATTAGATTCTAAAGTCAACGTAGAGACTGGCTACAGCATTAACTATAGCGAGGACGAGGATTATACCAGAACGACTTCCCTCACAACTACCCGCGACATCTCTACGAGCGACAGCCCTGATTTCGTTGGTAACATTGGCGATATCTACTTTGGTACGTCGCGCAATTATGTGATAGGTGCCACCACTGAGGTTTCGATAGTCAAGAACGAGGAGACAGGAGAGTATGAGGTCAACAGCGGTGATGCACTTGCCGTAGGTGATCAATATACTACAACCTTCGCCTACACTCATAACTTCATTGAAAACATCCTCATCCCTTCGTTTGAGGAAAAGCGCAACATGCAGCTGATACAAGTCACAGAGGATCAGCTTGCCTCATTCCCGCAACCTCAGGGCGAAAGTCCGATTTACCTCACCACACTCAGCGAGGACGATGAGCTATTTGGCTCAAGAAACGACGACGAGGCATGGGGAACCCAGGCTGTCACCTGGGACTGGACGAATATCCCTGAAGGCACTACGCGCCTGATCGGTCCATCCTATACGGTGGTATTCCCTACCAAGGATGTGTCGTTTAGCGATACCATCCAGTACTTCAACAACCAGATTGAGGGCTGGCAGCAGCAGATTGGTAATAACGAGGAGACCAAGGTAAGATGTATCAAGGAGAAGCGCGAACACGATAACTACTCGTTTGACGCTGGTTCTATCATCACCAAAACGGTGGAGAGCAGCGTGGAGGGTACGCGCACAATATCTCACACGTGGGACCATAACTTCCACATTGGTAGTGAGATTGGCTTCACGTTCAACCACTATGGTCTGAAGGTGGAGGCTACCGAAGATGCCGGCATGACATACGTTCACAACGATGTCAATGGCACCATTAACGTGGCTTCGTTCTCTTATACACTTGCAGAGGATGGTGATGATGACTATCTGACGGTTGACGTTTATGAGAATCCGGGTGACGGCTTCAGCCCTGTGTTCTATACTAAGGCTGGTGCTACGTCTGCTCCACACGAGGATCAGGTTGTCACCAGCTACTACGAACCCGGTTTCGTCATCTCGCAGCGTACACTGCAGATAGAGAAGCCTGAACTCTACATTCCCGACTCACTCGTCACAGGTGTTCCTGCCGGCAAGGAGGCACTCCTGCCAATCGAGTTGCGCAACAACTCTGAGACCGGCGAGGATGTATATTACGGACTGTGGATCAATCCTAACACCAACCCTGATGGTCTGGAGGTGTTTATGGATGGACAGCCTATCACTACAGGCATAGAAATTCTTGTTCCTTCAAGCGAACCCGTCAAGAAGACGCTGCGCATACGTCAGTCTAATCCTGATGTACTTGAATACGAGAATGTACAATTGAGCTTCTACTCACTCTCGCAGTCTGACGATACAGGTATATTCCCCGGTATCTATTGCGACAGAGGATTCTCCGTCAAGTTCCAGCCTTCATGTACAGACATTGAGATGACTGCTTCATCAGCCGTCAGCAATTCTGAGAATGGACAGATTACGTTGATGATGAAGGGCTTCGACTTCAATCAGGACAACTTCGAGCGTATCCGTGTGGAGTATAAGGGCATCAACGACCCTGACTTCCACACCCTCAAAGAGTACGTGAAGAATGTGGAGAAATACACATCTCGCTATCCTAACCTGGAGACCTTCGATGCGCTTTCTATCTCGAAGCCTACGCTCAACTATACCGTTGACCTGAGTAGCAACGTCTATACGGATCAGACCTACATCTTCCGTGCATCAAGCATAGGTATGCGTAACGGTCAGGAGGTAACAAGTAAGAGTGAGGAGATTATGGTGGCCCGCGACATGAGCCGTCCACAGATTATCACTACTCCTACTCCAAGCAACGGCATTCTCGGTCCCGGAGATGACATCACCTTGACATTCAACGAGGATATTCGCAACAATCTGCTCACCAAGTTGGGCAACTTCCACGTCACAGGTGTGATGAACGATACTGAGGTGGCTCACGACGTTGCGCTCAGCCTTACAGGCAGTGGCATGGCAAAGACTCAGGCAACCATCAACCTTGACCGCAAGGACTTTGCTGTCAATATGTGGTTGAAATACACTACTGACGGTGTCATCATGCAGCATGGTGCTACTGGCAACAAGATCACGGTAAGTGCAGAGAACGGCAAACTGGCTGTGGCTGTAGGCGACCGGAAGGTCGTATCAACTGCTGACCTGCCCAAGGATAAGTGGTTGTTCCTTGCCTTGAACTATGACTACGCTAACGACGAGCATCCTGTTGTCAACGCAAGCTACGCACTCGATGCCGACATCGTCACACTGCTCTATCAGCAAGCGATGCCTGAATATACCGGTGCGGGTCCTGTCTCGCTCGGTGGCGATGGCATGACGGCTCAGATTCAGGAGCTCTCTCTCTGGAATGAAGCGCGTTCCATTGCTGACGCTCTTGTTGACCGCAGCCGCACGAAGAGTCCTAACACAAGCGGACTGATAGGTTACTGGCAGTTCAATGAGGGTTATGGCACTAAGGCTACCGACCGTTCTCGCAACCGTCACATGACGCTTGCTACTGAGAACTCGTGGTTCGTCAATGCCGGCATTAACTACGTGGCAAGTCTTGACGGACAGACTGCTATCTTGGCTTCTACCGGCGTTAATACCAAGAGTGATGAGAGCTATCTGATAGAGACATGGTTCCGTGCTGACAAAGAGAATGCCGGCAAGGCTTCCATCCTTTCTATTCCTAATGAAGTGGATATTGCTCTTAATGAGAGTGGCAATTTGGAGGTGACATTAGAAAAGGTTTCTACCAACGCTTACAATGCCAACCTCAAGGATGGTCAGTGGCACCACATGGCCCTCAACGTGACGAAGTCCACCGGTGGTGGTGCTACGCTATATATCGACGGTGTAGCTCGCCGACAGTTCTCTTCGAAGTCAATACCTAATCTCACCGATGGCGTCATCATCCTTGGTGGACGCTACTGGGGTGACGGCGACGAGTTGAAGTACGAGCAGTTCCTCAAGGGTAACATTGACGAGGTGCGTGTATGGAAGGGTCGTTACACCAGCGACATTATTAATAATAATATGCGTACACGCGTTGAGAACGACGCTGATGGTCTTGCTGCCTACTATCCCATGGAGTCTCGTGCTCTTGACTCATATGGTCAGGTAGTTACAAGTCCTATCATCAGTGAGACGGCCGGCAGTGGTGCGGATCTTATCGTGCGTCAAGGTGCCGTAGGCGACATCCACGGCGAAATGACATTTGTCGAGGATGGTCCTTCGCTCAAGCAGGCTCCTGCCCGCGAGAACGTACAGTTCAGCTTCGTTGCCAGCGAGCGCCAGATTACAATTAAGCTGCTGGAAGAACCTTACAAGATTGAGAACTGTAACGTCTTCCTCACCGTCAAGGATGTCAAGGATGTCAATGGCAATGCCTCCGACGATATCTCTTGGGTGGTTTATGCTCAGCAGAATCCGTTGAAGTGGAGCGAAAGCAACATCGACCTCAAGATTACTGAGCAGGAGACAAAGAAGTTTACAGTGGAAATCAGCAATGAGAGTGCCGAGGCCGACAACTGGACACTAAGCGGTGTGCCTTCATGGCTCAACGTAGATGTTGAAAATGGCGTACTCGCTCCTCAGCAGACCAAGCGTATCACATTCGAGGTTGTGCCCGGTACGGCCATCGGCATGTACGATGCTACGGTTTATCTCTCCGGTAAGCTCAATATCAATGCTCCTCTCAATATATCACTGCGTGTGAAGGACGAGGCTCCTGACTGGAACCCAATACCTGACGAAGACGCAATGATGATTGTAGCACAGCTCAATATTGACGGTGCCATCAGCTCTGACACAGAGGATATGGTGGCAGCATTCCGCGGACTCGACTGCGTGGGTGTGGCACATCCTACATACGACAGCAAGAGTGATACCTACATCCTGACATTAAACGTATATGGTCACGAGGAGAATACTCCGCTGATATACAAGGCTTACGATGCAAGCACCGGTACGGTATATCCGTTCATCGCGTCTTCTAAGCCGGAGGCCTACACCTTTAACGCAAGCAAGTGGGTCGGCACGTTTGACGACATGACAGTCTTTACTCCTGAGAACAAGATTGAACAGTCATTGGCGTCTGAGCGCAGCGGTTGGAAGTGGTTCTCAATGTATGTAACCACTGACGAAGACAACACTGTTGCTTCCGTGTTTACCAACAGCAGCGAGAAGCTCAAGCGGGTCAAGGGTAAAGACACTAATACGGAGTACACCAGCGGCGAGTGGTATGGCTCGCTTGACAAGTTCTCTCTCGGTCAGACCTACAAGCTTCAGGCCGGGGAGGCATTCCAAGAGGTGGTTATCGGTGCTCCTGCAGATCCTGCTGCAGTAAGCATTTCTCTCGGTGCCAATGGCTGGTCTTGGATTGGTTATCCTCTGCAGTATGCAACGCCTATCGCTGAGGCTTTTGCCGACGCTGATCCTCAGGACGGTGACATCGTAATGAGTCAGTCGCTCTTTGCCATGTACAATGGCTCAGAATGGCGAGGTTCACTCATGGCAATGAATCCCGGCGAGGGCTACAAGTACTACTCTGTAAGCAACACTGACAAGACCTTCCATTATCAGAAGTCGGCTATAACCAGCAGAGCAAAAGCCTACAGAAGCGGCGCTGCCAACGCAGCAGAGGATGATATCCTCACACTCACCTATGCTGACAACATGGCCATTGTGGCTCAGGTAGTAAATGGTGGTTGTCCCGTTGCTGATGCATCCGTCATGGTGTATGGCAATAGCGAGCTGTGTGGCTACTCAGCCAAGTCGGACGAGGATGACATGCACTACATCACCGTAGGCGGTGACACCGATGGAATCGGACTGTCATTCGTTGTTACGGTAGGTGATGACGAGTACGTCTTCTACGGAAAGACAAAGTTCGCAGCCGACGGCGTCATCGGTAATCTGCACAATCCTTGGCTCATTGAACTGAGCGAGGCTACTACGGTCAACGGTATTGTCTGCGACGATAGAGTGAAGAACGTTGAGACGTTCGACCTCACAGGTATTCGCGTAAGCAACACTATCAGCAAGCCTGGCGTCTATGTGCAGAAGCTCACATTCGATGATGGTGCAACTATCTCAGTTAAAATTGTTAAGAAATGAATAAACCTATGACAAAAGTACTCTCTAAGTCTCCCCTGTGGAGACTTAGAGGGGCGCTTTTAATAATTTGTATCCTGACAGCCTTCCATGCCGTGGCAAACGATGGCGGTAGGCTCTATGACGGTCTCTACGACCGCCCATCGTTCTTCCCCTGGTTTAAGTCGCCAAACAAGTGGCCCAACAACATGACAGCCTTTGTGCAGGCATACGATGCCGAAGGCAACAAACTGGACAACTATGAGGTGGCAGTATATGATCAGGACGGCGAACTGAGGGCTTTGGGCCGCAGCATATCGTCGCAGCAGTCGTTGTGCTCACTTACCATCATGGGAACAGAAGGCGATGTGTTCTCGTTTCGTATCCTGAGCGGCGATTTCGATAATCCGGACATACGCAATACGGAAGCAACTTGCGAGTTTCTTACCAACAAGTCCATAAGTGCAACTGACCCTCTGAAACTGCATGCGCTGCCTACCGTCGTGCTCTACGCCAACGAAGACCCTGACAATGTGGGTGCGTACTGGAGCACCTTCTACGACAGTTCATCGGCATATACACTGCCCGACTATGTCACCGCATACATCGCCAGTCAGAAGAACGATGGTGAACTTACCGTACGGTCAATCGATGACCCTGCGTTGGCAGCCGGCGAGGCCGTCATCATTCGGAGCGACCGTCGTTACATAGAAATTGAACCATTGTCTCTCGTCCTGGAGCCATCGAGCAGCAATCTGCTCGGAGGCGTTGACGTGGCCAGCCAGCAGCAGGAGGGCTACCGTTATTACATGCTGTCTTATGGACCGCAATACGGACTTGCCTTCTATAAGATAAATTCCTCGTCAAAACTGGGCGCCCACAAGGCATTCCTGCGTGTTGACGAGGCTGAAGCAGCAAAAATGGTCGGTTTCAGATTCTTGCCGGAGATTGACGGTGTGAACAACATTGAACAAACACCTTCAACAGACAATGCTATCTACAATCTCAGTGGCATCAGACTGTCAAGTCCACGTCGAGGCTTAAACATCATCGGTGGCAAGAAGGTCATCACAAAATAAAGGCGTAGAATATGAAAAAGAAACTATACCTTGTGCCTTTATGCAAAGTCATAACTTTCGCACCGGCTAATATCCTGGCCGTTAGCGGCCAATTCCAGATTAGTGATGATCACCCCAATAACGATGACTATGAAGAGGATGAAAACAGCCAGCGAGACCATTGGGGAGATCAATGGTAACTGTTCTGTAATTTAATCGGTCTGATTCACGCACACCGTCTGTACACATATCGATTCTCGATCGTGATATACAGATCAGCGCTTGTCAGAACTGATTGTAACACCCACACAAATGGGAAACAATTAGTGCATTTGCGTCAGAGCCGATGTGTGATGCCTTCAGAGCGAACGTGAAGAATGCAGAAGGCCTTCCCTGACCCAACAAAGGCGGGTTTGTACATAGCACAAAGCGAACGAAGTGAGCGACACCCTGAGCTATGCACTCTCCCTCCTTCCGAGGTCGAGGAAGGCCTTCTGCCATATTGCCACTCAAACTGCACCATCCGACATTTATACAAATTATCTTTTATATAAGTTTAACGGTGTGAGTGAAAAAAAAGCCTGTTTCGGCGGTCTGATTTGACGGTTACCCAAGGCGGCGACACGATTTGGGCGACAGTTTTTACGGTTTGGGCGACAGAAAAAACGGTCGCCCAAACCGTCAAACGTCCTTTAGGGTACGAAAAAAGGGCCCGAAGAGCCCCTTGTCCTTATTAGCACTGCAAAGATACAACAAAACGCGACGAAAAGCAAATCGAAGCCGGAGAGCATAAACTGGCAAAATCCGTAAAAAAGGAAAATGTGCAGGCTTGGAGAAGCGGTGGCGGAAGCACCGCGGAGCGGAGGATGGCGGTGTGTCAAAGTGAAGATGTATGAGCGGCGGTGTACGTTAGCCCAACTTCAACGCCGAATACTATTTTTCAATCACTATGAACAAGCGTTATTTACTTACACTACTTCTCTCCTGCCTCAGTCTTCTGGTATGGGCGGACCGGATAGATCAACAGATCGCTCAGGAGATAGCACAGACGGTAGCCAAGCGTTACCAAGAGGGTTCACTACAAACCGGAATGCAATCACGTATGCCCAATGCGCCTGCGGATGCACGTTACTTGAGTAGCACCGGTGAACTAATGGCGGACACGGACAATCCATCCAATCCGGCACTGCCCCCCTCCATCACGCTCAAAGAGAACAAACTTACAGATTGTTACCTCAATGTAACAAGCGAGCTGAATGATGATCTGTACAACGCAGCCAAAAAGATTTCGTTCGACATGAGTGGCCAAAGTGGAGATAAAACCCTGCGGTTCCAGCCATAGTATCTATTATTAGTTGATTATCAGTATTATACGCTCTAAATGGTAGAAAAGTGATTGTGTGGATTCTGTTTAGATACGAAAAGGTAATAATTTAACGTGTTTAACTTTCGCTTACACTGCGTGGTTTTAGTTGCTATGAAGTTACAAAACCATCTTTGCAAACGGTTTGCAATATATAAGTTGTACCTTTGCACAAAAAATAAGAATATGGGTAATATCGGCATAGAAAATCTTCTTAACGGGAAAGGTGTCAAGCCCACCTCCAACCGCATTCTTGTGATGAGAGAGTTGAATAAAGCCTCGCATCCCGTCAGCCTTGCTGATTTGGAAGTCTT
>JALEZQ010000054.1 GCA_022772475.1 Bacteroidales bacterium
ATATTTGACGACAACTTGAACAACGGGAACAACATTGCGTTGTACATGTTGTGTGAGGCATCGTGTTATTATATTTGACGACAACTTGAACAACGGGAACAACATTGCGTTGTACATGTTGTGTGAGGCATCGTGTTATTATATTTGACGACAACTTGAACAACGGGAATAGCATTGTAGTGCTTATTGTCACCTGTGTTGTTGGATGATTGCACCATTAACTGTGATAATACTGTTACGCGCCTCATCGTAAAAATACCTTTCGATTGTGGCAAATGGTGGTAAGAAATTTACAAGTATGCCACATTGAGATTTTGTCAAATGCATGTAGTTATATAGTTGGGCGCGGTGGATATTTGTTAAATCCGTCACAGACTTACATTCTACAATGATGTTGCTTTTGCATAAAAAGTCAAGTTTGTAAATGGCTTTCATCTCTTTACCATGATACTGGGGATGAAAGGATAACTCACGAAGAAATGGAATGCCGCGTTCTGTGAATTCTATCTCAAGTCCTTCTTGATAACAGAACTCATTTAGTCCTGGACCCAACTCACGATGTACTTCATGAATAGCACCGATAATATCAAAGATATGTGCTTTTAGTCTTGATATATCCATAGCTGTAATCAACGCCAACGTAAACGACATTGTGTTGTCAACGTTGTTTTGGTTGTCGTGTTATTATATTTGACGACAACATAGCCAACGTAAACGATATTGTGTTGTCGACGTTGTTTTGGTTGTCGTGTTATTATGTTTGACGACAACATGAACAACGGGAACGACATTGCGTTGTCAACGTTGTTTTGGTTGTCGTGTTATATTTGACGACAATATAGCCAACGGGAACGACATTGTGTTGTCAACGTTGTTTTGGTTGTCGTGTTATTATATTTGACGACAATATGTGCAAGAGGAACAACATTGCGTTGTCGATGTTGTGTGGAGGCGTCGTGAGTTCTATTTCTCCGTCGCCACGGCGCGCAATGTAAAGGTGCAGGGCTTACCGTCGAAATACTTGTTGAGGGCTTTCTCGTAGATGTTGCCCTCCTCCGAAATAGAAGAGAAGAGAGTGAGGCTGGAACGCAGTTTGGCGGCATCTATCGCGCCGAAGATTTGCTGCGCCGTGCGCCCTTCAACGGCCATGAGCGCCAGCGTCACCTCTGTGAGCCGATGACCGAGGATGGGGTGCATGAGATAGGCTTTCGCCTCTAAGCGTCCGCTGATGGCATAGTAGCGCGACGTTTGGCTCGTGCCCAGTCCGGCCAGTTGGGGGAAGATGTACCACATCCAGTGAGTTGTTTTGCGGCCATTCCTTACCTCTTTGAGCGCCCGGGCATAGGCGCTCTCCTGCGCCTTGACGAAGCGCTGCAGGTCGTAGGTGTCCGCCTCGCCCTCTGGCGTTGCCGGCGCGCTGTCCTTGGCCGTGTTCTGCCTCAGAGCGCTGTCTATGCGCTCCCCCAGTTCCTGGATGACGTTGGGCCGCGGGTGGTGTGCCTGCGGGTTGACCACGACGTTGAGGCTGTGTGGTATGAGGCGCACGTCAATCTCACGGCCCATCATGATGGCTTCGCCGTCGCAGTGGACGGCGCCCTCTTTCTCGCGTGTGATGTGCACCTGCGTACATTTATATAGGCTGACGTTGTGGTTATGGAGCAGCGTCTTGGTGAACATTTGCAGCAGCACCTGTGCGCCCTCGACGGGGTTGATGGGGTTGATGATGATAAGGTCCATCATACCGTCCTTCATCGATGCCGAGGGGGCGATGTAGGCATTGTTGCCATACTGCGAGGCGTTGGCGCAGGTGATGACGAAGGCGTCCAATTCTCGCGGTCCCTCGCCGTAATCTACGATGTAGTGTTCGCCCTTGTAGGTCAGACCGATGCCGATGGTGTTCTTGGCATACTGTACCAGTCCGCGCTTGCCGCTCTCTGCAAACTTCTGGCTGACGAAGGCGTCGAAGCCCATGCCGCAGGTGCAGAAGAAGGGGTGGTCGTTGAGCATACCGTAGTCGAGGCAGTGCACCGTGTCCTTATTGATGATGTCGATGGCCCCGCGGGCGTTCTGCGGCAGCTCCAGATGACGTGCCAGTCCGTTGCCTGACCCGCAGGGGATGATGGCCAGTGCCGTCTTGGTGTGTACCAGCGAGCGGGCAACCTCGTTGATGGTGCCGTCGCCGCCCACAGCCACCACGATGTCCACGCCGTCGGCAGCAGCCTGAGCTGCTATTTCGGTGGCGTGGCCGGCATGCTCGGTGAAGCACACTTCGTGGGTGAAGCGCGTGTGGTCGAGATGCTTTTGGATGAGGGAGGGTATGGACCGCTTGCGGCGGGTGCCCGAGATGGGGTTGATAATAAAGAGGACGTGCTTGGGAATCATCGGATGTAAGCGCTGTATCTTGAATTTCGCAAAGGTAATGCCAATATTCCAATTTCTCGGCTTTCTCATCTATATTTTGTACATAGCACGTTTTTTTTGGGGCGGCAGTCCGCGTAATAGCGATAAAAAATGTATCTTTGCTCCGTTTTTTTAGAACCAAGGGGAGCCAGCGGTCACGTGTTGGCTTGCGTACTCCTCTCTGAATGTAAACTTTGAATGGGAATTTTACAAGACAGATTAGCTAAGTACACACTGCCCCAGCAATATATGGCAGCCGGTGTGTATCCTTACTTCCGTGAGATTGAAGGTAAGCAAGGCACGGAGGTGGACATGGGCGGCCATAAGGTGCTCATGTTCGGCTCGAACGCTTACACGGGTCTGACCGGTGACGAGCGCGTCATCGAGGCTGGTGTCAAGGCGCTCCGCCAGTATGGCGCCGGATGTGCCGGCTCGCGTTTCCTCAACGGTACGCTCGACCTCCACGTCCAGCTTGAGAAAGAACTGGCCGCCTTCGTCGGCAAGGACGAGGCTCTTTGCTTCTCTACCGGCTTCACCGTCAATGAGGGCGTCATTGCCTGTATCACGGGCCGTGATGACTATATCATTTGCGATGACCGCGACCACGCCTCTATTGTGGATGGACGACGCCTGTCCTTCTCGACCAACCTGAAGTACAAGCACAACGACATGGAGGATTTGGAGCGCCAGCTTCAGAAATGTGCCCCCGAGGCCGTCAAGCTCATCATTGTGGATGGCGTCTTCTCGATGGAGGGCGATCTGGCCAACCTGCCTGAGATTGTTCGCCTCAAGCATAAGTACAATGCCTCTATCATGGTGGACGAGGCCCATGGCATCGGCGTCTTTGGTCGTCAGGGCCGTGGCGTCTGCGATCACTTCGGGCTCACCCACGAGGTGGACCTGATTATGGGTACCTTCAGCAAGTCGCTCGCCTCGATTGGCGGTTTCATCGCTGCCGACAGTTCTATCATCAACTGGCTGCGCCACAATGCCCGCTCGTACATCTTCAGCGCCTCCAACACCCCTGCCGCCACCGCTTCGGCCATGGAAGCCCTGCACATCATCCAGCAGGAGCCCGAGCGCATTCAGGCCCTGTGGGATGTCACCCACTATGCGTTGGACAAGTTCCGCGAGGCCGGCTTTGAGATTGGTGAGACCGAATCGCCCATCATTCCTCTCTATGTGCGCGATACGGAGAAGACCTTCATTGCCACCGCCAAGGCTTTCGAGGCCGGCGTCTTCATCAACCCCGTCATCCCGCCCGCCTGCGCTCCGCAGGACACTCTGGTGCGCGTTGCCCTGATGGCCACCCACACCAAAGAGCAGGTTGACCGCGCCGTGGCCGCCCTGCGTAAGGTGTTCGTTGATCTGGACATTATCAAGGACTGACCCTTCAGTTCGCCTCATACCCGTCTGCGGGCAGCGGAGAGCAAGCGCTCTCTGCTGCCCGCAGACGGTTTGTATGTGCCGGAGAATGGTTTGAAAGATAGAAACCTTCGTATGTTGCCCGCCCGGGCTATGTTGACGTAGGAATATAAAAAGGGCTGCACCGATGATGTGATGAAACTCCGAGAGAAATAGGATTTGAGGGCCAACTCTGCCTTTGTAATCCGACCCTACGTTTCCGCATATCGGCACGCCATTGGTAGAGCGGCATTCTCGGTTTTCAGGTAATTATTGATGAGTATCCCAATCGAACCGGTGCAGCCGTGTGTGTGCTGTTGTTGTGAGAGCAAAGTTACTCACTTATTTTAATTGCCCAAACAAAATGCTCGCTTTTTTGCGGCTGTGTGGCGAAAAGATGGCGCGGGAGGGTGAGGGGCTGCGGAGTGGCTGCAAAAAGCCCTTTGGAAAGCCGTCGGAGTGGTGCCGGCAGGTAGAGAAAAGGAAACGAATGCTTTGTCCTTCTGACAATTCTTTGTAATTTTGCACGCACACATACTAACACACGAAACTCACAAAATGGAAAACCCTGTTCAGTTGATGCATAGTGCAGCCGACAACATTCGCGTGCTGGCGGCCGCCATGGTAGAAAAAGCCAAGTCCGGACACCCGGGTGGCGCACTCGGTGGAGCCGACTTTATCAACGTGCTCTATTCTGAGTTCCTCACCTACGACCCCGCTGACCCTCAGTGGCGCTGTCGTGACCGCTTCTTCTTGGACCCCGGCCATATGTCGCCGATGCTCTACGCCCAGCTGGCCCTGATTGGCAATTTCACCCTTGACGAACTGAAGGATTTTCGTCAGTGGGGCTCGCCCACGCCCGGTCACCCCGAGAAAAACTTTGCCCGCGGCATTGAAAACACCAGCGGTCCTCTGGGTCAGGGACATACCTATGCCGTGGGTGCCGCTATCGCTGCCAAGGCGCTCTATGCCCGTACCGGTCTGGAGGGCTTTCGTCGCGAGAAGATTTATGCCTATATCTCTGACGGCGGTGTGCAGGAAGAGATTTCACAGGGCGCAGGCCGCATAGCCGGCCATCTGGGGCTCGACAACCTTATCATGTTCTTCGACGCCAACGAGATTCAACTTTCCACCGAGACGGCCGAGGTTATCTCGGAAGATACGGGCTTGAAGTATAAGGCGTGGAACTGGAACGTCATCGAGATTGACGGCAACGACTGTGAGCAGATTCGTCAGGCTCTGCGTCAGGCCAATCAGGAGACGGCACGCCCCACGCTCATCATCGGTCATACCGTCATGGGTAAGGGCGCCCGCAAGGCCGACGGCAGCAGCTACGAGCGCGACTGCAAGACCCATGGTGCGCCCCTCGGTGGCGACGCCTATATTAATACGGTAAAGAATCTGGGTGGCGACCCCGAGAATCCCTTTGTCATTCGTGAAGAAGTGGCCGCCATGTATGCCGCACGCCGCGAAGAACTGGCCGCTGAGGTGGCCAAGTATCGTCAGGCTGAGGCCGAATGGGAACAGGCTAATCCCGAGAAGGCCGCCCTGCTCGACGACTGGTTTGCCAACCGCCTCCCCGACCTCCCCTGGGATAGTATCCAGCAGAAGAACGACGGTCCCACGCGTGCCGGCTCGTCGGCCTGCCTTACCATGCTGTCGGCCCATGTGCCCAACATGATCGTGAGCTCGGCCGACCTCTGCAACTCTGACAAGACCGACGGCTTCCTCAAGCATACCACTGTCATCAGTCGCACCAACTTCGCCGGCGGTTTCCTGCAGGCAGGTGTGAGCGAACTCACCATGGCTTGCGTATGCATCGGTATGACGCTGCACGGTGGTATCATCACGGCGATGGGTACCTTCTTCGTCTTCTCCGACTATATGAAGCCCGCTATCCGTATGGCTGCCCTCATGGAGCTTCCCGTCAAGTTTGTTTGGACGCACGACGCCTTCCGTGTGGGCGAAGACGGCCCCACCCATGAGCCCGTGGAGCAGGAGGCGCAGATTCGCCTGATGGAAAAACTCAAAAACCACAGCGGCCGCGACAGCGTGCGCGTGTTCCGTCCCTGTGACGTTCACGCCACCACCCATTGCTGGCGCATGGCTATGGAGAATATGGATACGCCGACGGCCCTCATCTTTAGTCGTCAGAATGTCAAGGACCTGCCCAAGAACACCGACTACACCGGCGTCGAGCGCGGTGCATACGAGGTAGTGCCCGAAGCCAATCCCGATGTCATCCTCGTTGCCTCCGGTTCGGAAGTGAGCACGCTGGGTCAGACCGCCGAACTGCTCCGCGCCGATGGTATCAAAGCCCGCGTGGTGAGCTGCCCCAGCGAGGGTCTGTTCCGCCGCCAGAGCAAGGAGTATCAGGAATACCTCCTGCCCAGTCTGGGCAAGATATTCGGCCTCACGGCCGGTCTGCCCGTCACCTTCGAGGGTCTTGTGGGCGGCCGCGGCATGGTCTATGGTCTGGAAAGTTTCGGTTTCAGCGCCCCTTACACCGTGCTGGACGAAAAACTGGGCTACACCCCGCAGCACATCCACGGCGAAGTGCTCAAGTATCTGGCCTCGTTCGAGAATTAAGGCATAGGCACAACCTTACATACATCCGCTTTCATGAAAACAATAGGTTTGGCCAGCGACCACGCCGGCTTCCCCATAAAAGAATACGTCAAGAACCTCCTTATCAGCCGCGGCATCGACGTCAAGGATTATGGCACGTACAGCCTCGATAGCTGCGACTATCCCGACTTCGGCCACGCCCTGGCTCGCGGAATGGAGGATGGAGATTGTCAGATCGGCATTGCCGTCTGTGGCAGCGGCGAGGGCATCTCGATGACCCTCAACAAGCACGCCATCATTCGCGCCGCCCTGGTGTGGATGCCCGAGATAGCCGCTCTGGCCCGTCAGCACAACGATGCCAACGTGCTGGTTATGCCCGGCCGTTTCGTCAGTGAGGAGCAGGCGCGTCAGATTGTCGATACCTTCCTGGAAACGCCCTACGAAGGAGGACGCCACCAGCGTCGTATTGAGAAAATCCCCCTCTGAGCATCCCTCGGCAGTCGGTGTTGCACAAGCCCGGCGGCTTGTCCGGCGCACCCCGGCGGGTTGTTAAGCCCACTTCAGTGGTTTGCTGCCCCCCCCCCATCCGTTTAGCGCCCGACACGCTCCGGTAAGCGCCCCTAACGCCTCCGTATGCATCCGACATGCCTCGATGAGCGACGCGTACTATCTGAGCGAGGACACATTCATGTGGCGCCCACCGGCGGTAATGCCTCGCGTCAGGCCCTCAGCATACAATGACCTGTGTTATTTGCGCCAGCGATGGTGGCAAGGTAAAAAAATATGGCAAGATGATTCTTCAAACCAATTGAAAATTATATCTTTGCACCCGATTTTTGAATAACTCAGGTTTAACGACACCAAAATAGAACAAGATGACCAAAGCAGACATCGTCAATTCCATTTCCCAGAAGACGGGTATTGACAAACTCATTGTGCTCAACACGGTTGAGGCCTTTATGGCCACAGTGAAGGAGAATATGGCCAATGGCGAGAATATCTATCTCCGTGGCTTCGGCAGTTTCATCCTCAAGCGTCGTGCACAGAAGACCGCACGCAATATCTCCAAGAATACGGCGCTCATCATCCCCGAGCACAATATTCCCGCCTTCAAGCCTGCCAAGACCTTCATGCAGGAAATCAAGTGATGCACGGAGCACGCCGTTCCATAGCAGCATTTCATATTACAAACCCATTTAATTCATACTATTATGCCCAGCGGTAAGAAGAAAAAAAGACACAAGATGTCCACCCACAAACGGAAAAAAAGACTGAGAAAGAATCGTCATAAGAGCAAATAAAGCACAGTAGCCCGAAAGGCTCTGCTCTTATTCCGTTTAAGTCCAAAAATGTGTCAAGAGCAATGAAGCGCTGCATGGTGCGGTTTGCTTTTGGCGCATTTTTTCAAATGCGGTGTTCCAAGGGGGGCTAAGGTAAACATCCGAATGCTCACAATGTATAGAACACCTTCAATGTAACGTTTATGACCAGCGAAGTAATCGTCGATGTCCAGCCAAAGGAGATCTCTATCGCGCTGCTTGAAGACAAGAAACTTGTAGAGTTTCAGAAAGAGGGCAGGGCAGAGCACTTCTCCGTAGGCAACATCTATTACGCCAAAGTCCGCAAACTCATGCCCGGACTTAACGCCTGTTTCGTGAACGTCGGTTATGAGCGCGACTCGTTCCTCCACTATCTTGACCTCGGGTTGAACTATCGCGCGCTAAGCAAATATCTCGAACTCATCGGTGACGGTCGCCGCAACAACGTACCCCTGACCAAGGCCATGGGGCAGGAGACGCTCGAAAAGGAGGGAAGCATACAGAACTTCCTCAAGACGGGCGACGAAATACTGGTGCAGATTGTCAAGGAGCCCATCTCCACGAAAGGCCCGCGCGTCACCTGCGACATCTCTTTCCCGGGGCGCTTCCTTGTGCTCGTGCCCTTCGGCGACAAAATTTCCGTATCGTCCAAGATTAAGAGCGGTGCGGAGCGCGCACGCCTCAAACAGTTGCTGCAGAGCATCAAGCCCAAAGGCTTCGGCGTCATCATACGCACCGTAGCCGAAGGCAAGCGCGTTGCCGAGCTCGATGCTGAGCTCAAAGTGCTCGTCAGCAGGTGGGAAAGCACCATCAAGCGCGTGGTCCGCGCACGCCAAAGTGACCAGAAGTTGCCCATTCTCGCCTTCGAGGAGACCAGTAGAACCGTGGCGCTCCTCCGCGACCTCTTCAATCCCTCGTATGAAAACATCTACGTCAACGATCAGGATGTCTTCAACGAAATCAACGATTACGTGGGGATCATTGCCCCTGACCGTAAGCACATTGTCAAGCAGTATAAAGGCAACGTGCCCATCTTTGACAACTTCTCCGTCACCAAGCAGATAAAGACCGGCTTCGGCCGCACCGTTACCTACAAGCATGGCGCCTACATGATTATTGAGCACACCGAGGCCCTGCATGTGGTAGATATCAACAGCGGCAACCGTTCCAAGTCGGCCGATGGCCAGGAGGCCAATGCCCTTGACGTCAACCTCGGCGCTGCCGACGAATTGGCCCGCCAGTTGCGACTGCGCGACATGGGCGGCATCATCGTCGTCGATTTCATCGACATGGCGCAGCCCGAGAGCCGGCAGAAACTGTATGAACGCATGGTTGAAAACATGAAGAACGACCGTGCGAAGCACAACATCCTGCCGCTGTCCAAGTTTGGCCTGATGCAGATTACCCGCCAGCGCGTCCGCCCCGCCATGGACGTCCATGTGGAGGAAGCCTGTCCCACATGCAACGGCACCGGCACCATCAAGTCCAGTCTGCTCTTCACCGATACGCTCGAGAACAAGATACAGTTTGTTACCCAGAATCTGGGCATCAAAAAACTCCGACTTCACGTCCACCCCTTCGTGGCCGCCTATATCAATCAAGGCGTCTTCAGCCTCAAACGCAAATGGCAGATGAAGTATGGTCTGGGCCTTCGCGTTGTGCCCAACCAGCAGTTGGCCTATTTGCAGTATATCTTCTACGGCCCTAACGGCGAGGAGATTGATATGAAGGAAGCCCACGAAATGAAATAACCTCTATGCCGCAGGACCTCCCTTTTCCTGCGCGCAACCTACACTGAGGGCTGCCCCCTGCCATGCCGGCGAGGAGCAGCCCTCAGTGTTGTTTGTGAGAATAATGGCGAAGCAGACCGCAGGCTTCTAACCCAACTTCAACACCGTTTTTCCCATATTATGGTGCACTTCATGTAGTTGCGTTTTGGCGATTTTCGCGTGGGTACTACAGATTTCGTTTTTGTAACGTGGATACATTCTCGCTTCGAAGAGGCTACAACGCGGTTTGAGGCGCAGGATGGCCTTCAGCCATTCTGCGCCCCACACAACAAAACCACCTTTTGCTTTTCGTCCGGCCGATGTCCATGTGGGTGGATGTGGTTCCACTATTTTTTGCACACTCATCCGACAACGTGAATTTTGTCGCCAAAAACGTGAAGTGCGGCGGCCTTTGAAATAGAAGCGTAACGGCGAGTCGGGGTGCGAAAACGCACTGCCGGCGCCACGCTTTCGGCGACAGATTTTCCTGTTTGGGCGACAGGAAATCCTGTAACGCTTACTGTTGTGGCCGTAGCGCATAGTCTGCGGCGGGTCAACGCGGGGCGTTTTGGGGGAGATTTTATAGAAATTTCAGAGACTTTAACGAGTTAGCGT
>JALEZQ010000087.1 GCA_022772475.1 Bacteroidales bacterium
CTGGGCTACAAGCTCTCCCTCCTGCGGAGGTCGAGGGATGGCCTTCAGCCATCCACATCGCCGCTAAGAGGCTTGTCGCAATGAAATCGCCTTTGGTATAGTACATAGAGTCGGTTTACCGGACAGCAATAATATATAATAAAGGCCTTCCGACATCTGGCACCGCCAGAATCCGGAAGGCCCTTCCTTTAGTGCGTCGGCACAGCGCTCCGTGTGCCCCGTGTTCCTAAAATATGCAAAACTGAGGTCGTTATTTCTCGGTTTGGGAATTTAGCCGTAATTTTGCAGGCGGCTGACTATGGCCCAACCCCATAAATAACCCAATGAACCGACACGTCCCTTATCTTCTGTCCGTCCTCGTGGTCCTCACAAGCCTGACCTTTACTTCGTGCCTCAGCGACGACGACACCGACATCATCGACTACTCCGAATATAACGACTGCATCGTCAGCAACGTGGTCCTCGGCACACTCTACCGTCAGGTGACGACCACCACGCCGGCCGGCCGGGACAGTACCTATACCACCACCGTCACGGGCAGCTACTATCCCATGCACATTGACCACCTCAATGCCCGCATCTTCAACACCGACTCGCTGCCCGCCGGGACAAACCCCAAGAAGATTCTCTTCTCCTCCTTCTCCACCTCGGGCGCGACCACCCTGGTCAGTGCCACGACGGGCGAAGACACGCTGTTCAGTCTGCGCGACACGCTCGACTGCTCCACCGTGCGCTATATCAAAGTGCACGCCTACGACGGCGTGTCCGTGCGCCGCTATGCCCTGCACATCAACATCCACCGCGAGGACGGCAACGTCTTCCGCTGGGATACCAACACCGTGGCCGCCGGTCTGCTGGCCGGCATGGAGCCGGGGCTGCGCATGGCAGTACGCGCCGACAGCGTGCCCGTGATCTTCGGCCGCAAGGACGACACGCTCATCGCCGTGGCCGCGCCGCGCCGACAGGAGCCCCTGACGGCCATACTGCCGCAGGGCATGCGCCCCGAAAGCATCGTGACGACGCCGGACGGCAGCCGGATGTACGGTCTGGCGGCAGAAGGCCTGATGACCTCGGCCGACGGCATGGCATGGACGGCCGTAGCCACAGACGTGGTGCCGCAAGCCCTGCTGCTCTGCGGCAGCCGCACGCTTGTAGGCATGGGAGCGGAAGGCTTCATCGCCTCGACAGACGGCGGACGGACCTGGGTGGCCGAAGCGGCCGACGAGCCCCACCGTCTGCCCGCGGCCGAGATGGTCGGCGCCATGCTGCCCTCGCGCACAGACAGCCGGCTGGAGGACTTCGTCGTCATCGGCCGCGACGCCGACGGCCAGACCGTGGTGTGGCGACGCACGGACGACCTGACGGGCTCTGCCTCGTTCAACTGGTACTACCTGCCGCAGACCGATGCCGCGGACATGCAGATGCCGCGCCTGAAGGCCATGACGCTCGTGGCCTATGACGAAAGCCTGCTGCTCTTCGGACAGCAGGAGAACGGTACGGCAGCACCGATATATACGACGCGCGACTACGGACGCACATGGCAGCCGTCGGACATCGAGGCCCTGCCCTTCGCCACCGGCAGTACGAACGGCATAGCCGCCGCCGTCGGCACAGACCACTTCATCCACGTCACCGAGACGGCTACCGGACGCCTGTGGCGCGGACGCCACAACCGTCTGGGATGGGCCGAGGCCCAATAAGGGGCGGGCCGATTCGCTCCTATAGTCCTGACACACCGCCATGACGACACGCCCTCATCTCCTGCACACATGCCTTCGGGCCCTGCTGCGCACGCTGGCCATCGCAACTGCCGCGATGGCCTTCACGCCGTCTGCACAGGCGCAGGACGACGTGGTCTATCGCATGGAGATAGGCGGCGCACTGGGCATAGGCAGTACGGTGACGGACGTCAACCCGCGCCTCTACGGCGAAAACAGCGCCGCCGCCGGCGCCCTGCTGCGCTTCGTCATCAACCCGCGCATGGCGGTCAAAACGCAGATGCTCTACAGCCGCGTCAGCGGCAACACACAGGGGCTCAAAGGCTTCCTGCCGGCCAACGGCACACAGGCATCGGCCGAGCGCCTCAACTTCACCGCCAAGGGCAACTTCTACGACCTGAGCGGCATCTACGAACTCCACTTCCTGCCCTACGGCTACGAACGCGGCTATCAGGGCTACAGCCGCCTCGTGCCATTCATACAGATGGGGCTGGGTCTGGTCTATGCCCAAGAGAGCAAGGCGCTGGCCCTACAGGTGCCGCTGGGACTCGGACTGAAGTACAAGGCCGGACGGCGGCTGAACATCGCCCTGGAGTGGCAGATGCACTTCTCCACAGGCGACGAACTGGACAAACTGAACGCGCCGCTGACCATACCCTCGTCGGGATTCAAAAACAAGGACCACTACGGCATGACCATGCTGACCCTCACATACGACATATCGCCCCTATGCCCCACGTGCAACAAAGACTGAGCATAGGCTACACCACAGACAACTGACAACTATATGGAAACGACTACCCACAACGCGCACATCAAGATACCTGCCCACGTGGCCATCATCATGGACGGCAACGGACGGTGGGCCAAAGCTCGCGGACTGAACCGCAACGCCGGACACCAGAAGGGCGTGGACACGGTGAGAGAAATCACCTCGGCGGCGGCCCGACTGGGCATGAAGTACCTCACGCTCTATACCTTCTCCACAGAAAACTGGAACCGCCCCAGCGACGAGGTGGCGGCGCTCATGTCGCTCATCCTCACGTCGATGGAGGAGGAACTGTTCATGAAGAACAACGTCAGCCTGCGCGTCATCGGCGACCTGAAGCGCCTGCCCGAAAACATACAGGAGGCTATCAGGGGGCTGGAGCAGCGCACCTCCGGCAATACGGGCCTGACGCTGGTCATCGCCCTGAGCTACTCCTCGCGATGGGAAATCACTGAGGCCGTCCGGCATCTCGCCGCACAGGCCGCCAACGGCCGGCTCAAGCCCGAAGACATCGACGAAGCATGCGTCAGCCAGGCGCTCTCCACCGCCTTCATGCCCGACCCCGACCTGCTGATACGCACAGGCGGCGAACTGCGTCTGAGCAACTACCTGCTGTGGCAGTGCGCCTACTCCGAACTCTACTTCTGCGACACCTACTGGCCCGACTTCAGCGAGGCCGACTTCATGAAGGCCCTCGAGGTCTATACCGCACGCGAAAGACGTTTCGGCAAGACCAGCGAACAGGTGACGACTGCCAACGAATAGTGCCCGACAGCCAACAAACAGCGCAGGCCTACCAACGCCGCACACCCCCCTCCGACAGCATCAAGCAGGACACACACCACACTCTCCGACATACACCTATCCTTATCATCATAAGCATCTTGCGAATGAACCCGCTACGCAAAATACTACTCGCCGTCAGCCTCGTCCTGACTACCATGGCCGCACAGGCACAGGTCAACGTGCCCGTGCAGGTCAAGCCGACCATCTCCTACTCGCAGAACAACACACGCTACATCCTGGGCGGCCTGACCATCGACGGCGGGGGTGACATTGACGAAACACTGCTGGTCAACCTCTCCGGACTGGAGGTGGGACAGGTATATGACGTCCCGGGCGACGACATCAGCGAGGCCATACGCCGCTTCATGAAGCAGAAACTCTTCTCGAACGTGCGTATCGAGGCCGACAGCATCGTGGGCAGCCAAATCTTCCTGCACATCTACCTCAGTTCGCACCCGCGCATCTCGAGCATCAACTATAGCGGTGTCAAGAAGAGCGAGCGCGAAGAACTGGAGCGCCGCGTCGGCCTGACCGTCGGCAGCCAGGTGACGGCCGACGTCCTGGACCGCACCAAGATATACATCAAGCGCTACTTCGACGAGAAGGGCTTCAAGAATGCCAGCGTCGAAATAGAGCAGACCGAAGACGCCACCGGCGAAAACAACGTCCTGCTCGACATCCGCATCAACAAGAACGAGAAGGTCAAGATACACCGCATCTATATCACCGGCGTTACCCATAAGGAGGCAAGCAAGGTCAAGGGCGCCATGAAGAAGACGAAGGAGAAGACCTTAAAGAACTTCCTGCGCTCCAAGAAGTTCATCCCCGAAAAGTATGCCGAAGACAAGGACAATGCCATCAGCCGCCTCAACGCCTGGGGCTACCGCGACGCCCTGCTACTCTCCGACAGCGTGGCCAACCGCCCCGACGGCAAGGTGGACATCTACCTCGACTTCTACAAAGGAAAGAAGTACTACCTGCGCAACGTCGAATGGGTGGGCAACAAGGTCTATACCACCGAGCAACTCAACTACATGCTGCGCATGAAGCGCGGCGACGTCTATGACCTGACGCTGCTGGACCGCCGCCTCAACAGCGACGACGATGCCGTAGGCCAGCAGTACTACAACAACGGCTACGTGTTCTACCAGCTCAACCCCGTAGAAATCAATATCGACGGCGACAGCATCGACCTGGAAATGCGCATCGTCGAGAACAACCAGGCCACCTTCAACCGCGTCCGCATCGCGGGCAACGACCGCGTCTATGAGAACGTCATCCGCCGCGAACTGCGCACCAAGCCGGGCGACCTCTTCTCCATGGAGTCGATCAAGCGCACGGTGATGGACCTCAACAATATGAACCAGTTTGACGCCGAGGCCCTTCAGGCCGGCCTGTCCAAGAGCATCAAGCCCGACCACGTCAGCGGCACGGTGGACATCACCTACCCCTTGGTGAGCAAGGGCGGCGACCAGGTGGAACTCTCCGCCGGCTGGGGACAGGTGGGCATCACGGGGCGCATCGGTCTGAAGTTTACCAACTTCTCCGTGCAGAACCTCTTCCGCCGCGGCGACAAGCGCGCCGGCTTCATCCCTCAGGGCGACGGCCAGACGGTGTCTATCAGCGCGCAGACCAACGGTACGTACTATCAGAGCTACGCCCTCTCCTTCCTCGACCCCTGGTTCGGCGGCAAGCGCCCGACGCAGTTCTCCTTCTCCATCTACTACTCTAAGCAGAGCGACGTCAACTCCAGCTACTACTCCAACTATAACAATATCTACAACTACTACTACGGCTACGGCACCAACTCGAGCTATTACGACTACTCGAGCTATTACGATCCCGACAAGTACGTCAAGCAGTTTGGCGTCTCCGTCGGTCTGGGTAAGCGCCTGCGCTGGCCTGACGACTACTTTACGTTCATGGCCGAGGTGTCGTACACGCGCTATATGCTGCGCAACTGGCAGTACTTCCTCATCTCCGACGGTAACTGCAACAACTTCAATATCACCCTCTCGCTCAACCGCCAGAGCACGAACCACCCCTTCTTCCCGCGCTTCGGCTCGGAGTTTGGCGCGTCGGTATCGTTCACCCCGCCCTACTCGCTCTGGGACGGCAAGGACTACAAGAACCTGGCCAACAACTACCAGAGCGCATCCTACCAGCGCGAGGCCCAGGAGAAGTATCGCTGGATAGAGTATCACAAGTGGAAGATGAAGTTCCGCTCGTTCACCGCCGTGACCAACGGCAACAAGCCCTTCGTCCTCATGACGCGCGCCGAGTTCGGTCTGCTGGGCGCCTACAACCGCTATAAGAAGTCGCCCTTCGAGACCTACTACGTCGGCGGCGACGGCATGTCGGGCTATTCCTCCGGCTACGCCACCGAGACCATCGGCCTCCGCGGTTACGACAACGGTTCGCTGGCCGGCAACACCGGCAGCAACGCCTACGCCTACAGCCGCATGAGCCTCGAACTGCGCTACCCCCTCATGCTCGAGGGACAGACCAACATCTACGCCCTGGCCTTCGTCGAGGGCGGTAATGCCTGGGCCGACGTCAAGAAGTTCAACCCCTTCGACATGAAGCGCTCCGCCGGTATGGGCGTGCGCATCCTCCTGCCCATGGTCGGCCTGATGGGTATCGACTGGGCCTACGGCTTCCAGAAGCGCATCAACGGCTACGACGCCGGCGGCTCACAGTTCCACTTCATCATCGGCCAAGAATTTTAACCTCTAACCCCCTTCACGATGAAAAAGATTATCGCCCTCACCGCCCTGTGCATCGGCTGCCTCCTGCCCGCAGCAGCACAGAAGTTTGCCATGGTTGACATGGAATATATCATGAGCAACATCCCCGCCTACGAGCGTGCCAACGAGCAGCTCAACCAGACGTCGAAGAAATGGCAGGCCGAAGTCGAGGCCCTCGACAACCAGGCCAAGACCCTCTATAAGAACTACCAGAACGAGGCCGTCTTCCTCAGCGAAGCCCAGAAGAAGGAGCGCGAGCAGGCCATCGTAGATAAGGAGAAGGAAGCCAGCGAACTGCGCAAGAAGTACTTCGGCCCACAGGGCGAACTCTACAAGAAGCGCATCGCCCTCATCGAGCCCATTCAGGACGAGGTGTACAACGCCATCAAGGGCATTGCCCAGCAGCGCGGCTACCAGCTCGTCCTCGACCGCGCCACCGAAACCGCCGGCATCATCTTCGCCTCGCCCTCCATCGACATCAGCAACGAGGTGCTCGCCAAACTGGGCTACGAGAAATAAACGCCAACCGCCCCGGACCCGGACACAGCCCCGGACACAGCAAATCTTTAGCCATTTGCTTCTGCAACTGGCACAAAAGCCGTAAATTTGCAGCCAACTGCCCGCCGCGGCCCTTTTCGCAGCCATGCACAAGCCGGACCGCTGCGGCACGAAAGCAAGACAACAAAAACAATACATACCTCAAACACTATGTTCAAGAAAATCCTTTTGCTGCTTCTCGTAGCAGCCCCTCTGAGCCTCGCAGCACAGAAATTCGGTCACTTCGACTACAACGGCATCATGGCCTCTATGCCCGAAACCAAGAAGGCCCAGGGTGAACTCGAAGCCATGGGCAAGCAGTACACCGACGAACTGACGGCCATGGAGCAGGAAATCAATACGAAGATTGAGAAGTTCCGCACCGAGGTGACGGACCAGACGCCCGAGAACATCCGCAACCGCCGCACCCAGGAGATTCAGGACCTTCAGGAGCGCTACCAGCAGGCTCTCAACGACAATCAGCGCGCCTTCGACGAGGCTAAAGTAAAGAAAATGCAGCCCATCGTACAGAAGGTCATGGACGCCGTAAGCAGCGTGGCCAAGGAAGGCAACTACGTCTATATCGTCGATAAGAACGCCTCGCAGCAGGCCGGCATCGTCATCAACGAGTCGCTCAGCGAAGACGTCACCCGCAAGGTGATGGACAAGCTCGGTCTGGCCGCCCTGACGCCCGCCACCCCCGCCACCGGCACCGCCACCCCCGCCACCGGCAAGTAAAGCCGCGGCCCCACAGACAAGCCGGACAACATGCAAGGTTGTCCACGTTGTGTAAGTGGTCTGCTGAATAAAGCACGACAACCGATACGGCGGAAACGACCTACAGCGTTGTACATGTAGTTCGTATTGTCGTCCAAAACCATAGCCAAAGACCAAGAGGAATTGAGGCGTTCGTTGACTGCGACGCTCCAGTTCCTCTTCTCTATATCCCACCCTATTCCACCCGCCGCCATCCACACTCCGCCCATGCGCCCCCTCCTTCTTTCCCTCCTCTTCCTCATGCTGCCGACGCTGGCAGTGCCTGCCTCCGGCCACACCGCGGCGCGCCGTCCCGACAGCCTCCTGCCCGACAGTTTGCCGCAGCCCGCCGGCGACGACTACGATGTCTTCGCCGCCACCCCACCCGCCACGCCGGCCGACAGTATGGGGGCCGTCATCGTGCAGCGGCTCAGCCACCTGCTCGACAGCGACCTGCTCACCCACACCCAGCTCGGCCTCTACGTCTATGACCTCACCGCCGACACCCCCTTCTTCGCCCACAACGCGCAGCAGGTGATGCGCCCCGCCTCGTGCCAGAAGGTCATCACCGCCGTCGCCGCCCTCACCCAGCTCGGCACGGACTATATGCTGCGCACGCCGCTGGGCTACGAGGGCACTGTGGCCGACAGCATCCTGCACGGCCGCCTCGTCCTGCGCGGCGGCTTCGACCCCCTGCTCGGCGAAGAGGATGTGCAGCGCATGGTGCAGGCCGTCCGCGCCGCGGGCATCGACAGCATCACAGGCGGCATCGTCTGCGACCGCAGCATGAAGGACACGCTCCTTCTGGGGCGGGGATGGTGCTGGGACGACGACGACGCGCCGCTGACACCGCTGCTCTACAACGGCCGCGGCGGTCTGGAGCAGCATCTGCGGCAGGCGCTCATCGACGAGGGCATCGGCATCGGCGGACCGACAGCCTACGCACAGGCGGACGGCGTGGTGACGCCGCTGGTGGAATGTCTGCGCACCATCGACCAGGTGCTGCTGCCCATGATGAAGCAGAGCGACAACCAATGCGCCGAGGCCCTGTTTTACCACCTCGCAGCCCATACCGGACGGCCGTATGCCGACTATAAAGCGGCGGCCCGCGTGGAGAGCAAACTCCTCCAGCGCTTAGGCGGCGACCCCGACCGCTTTGAGATTGCCGACGGCAGCGGCCTCTCGCTCTACAACTATACCTCGCCACTGCTCCTCGTGCGTGTTCTGCGCTATGCCTGGACCGACGAGGCCATCCGCCGCCACCTCTGCCCCGCCCTCCCCATCATGGGCGTGGACGGCACGCTGCGGCGACGCCTGACCGACAGCCGTGCCAGCGGCAATGTCGTGGCCAAGACCGGCACCGTCACCGGCGTGAGCACCCTGGCGGGCTATTGCACCACGGCCCACGGCCACCTGCTCTGCTTCGCCATCATGAACCAGGGCCTCAAGCGCACCGCCCATGGCCGCGCCTTCCAAGACCGCGTATGCCGGGCGCTGACGGACGATTAGCGGCGCCGCAGACGCGACAATTGATAGTTTTTTACTACTTTTGCCGCCCGAAAACAACCTTATATAACGTAACAATGAAAAAGTTGATTATCGCCATCCTCATGATGGTGTCGGGTGGTGCCGCCATGGCACAGGATTTTCAGTTTCACTACGACTTCGGCCGCAACCTCTACGGCACGGAAGAGAGCAGCCGCGCCAGGACGACGCTGACCTACGAGCAGTTCAAGGCCGACCGCCTGGGCTCGTGGTATTGGTTTGTCGATTTCGACCTCTACGGCGACGGCATGAAGGGCGCCTACACGGAGATTTCGCGCGAGTTTACTCTGGGCAAGGTCGCTTCGGCCACGTCGTGGGCCGCACATATCGAGTATGACGGCGGCATGACCACCTCGCGTGGCGCCTTCGGTTCGCGCTTCCAGCATGCAGCTCTGGTGGGTGCCGCCCTCAACGGCCACAATGCCGACTTCTCCACGACGTGGTCGCTGCAGGCCATGTATAAGCAGTATTTCGACGGACAGTATGCCGACGCCTACGCCTCCATGCAGTTGACGGGCGTGTGGAGCACGACGTTCCTCGCGGGCAAGTGCACCTTCTCGGGCTTCTGCGACCTCTGGCGCGGAAAGAAAGGCAACGGCCACGGCCAGTTGGTCCTGCTGGCGGAGCCGCAGCTGTGGTACAACATCGACAAGCACTTCTCCATCGGCACGGAGGTCGAGGTCAGCGACAACTTCATCTACCCCGACATCCCCACCGACAAGAGTTTCTACGTCAACCCCACGCTGGCGGTGAAGTACAACTTCTAAGCCCGGCGCGCTTCGGTAAAGAAAAACGAGTAAACGAGGTAGGGCGCAGGTCAACGGCGGCATCGCCGCAGCAGTGTTGACCTGCGCCCTACCTCGCCTTTGCTCCGAAGGGGCACCATATAGGGTGTACAGCAAACGTCCCGGGCAGCGGTGCTGTCCGGGACGTCTCTTTGCGCTTCAGGATGGGCTTGAACCAACGACCCCCTGATTAACAGTCAGGTGCTCTAACCAACTGAGCTACTGAAGCAGTGTGCATTCCGCAGCGTGGCAGTTGCGCCGTATTTGCGCTTCAGGATGGGCTTGAACCAACGACCCCCTGATTAACAGTCAGGTGCTCTAACCAACTGAGCTACTGAAGCAGTGTGGCCTTGTGCAGCGCTGCCGTTTTCTGCGGAATTGCGGTGCAAAAGTAGCGCTTATTTTTGAAATAAGCAATATCTTTGCAGAAAATTTCGCGCTAAATATGAAGAAAATGATTTTGGGCGTAGGCAACGCCCTTGTTGACGCCCTCTATCCGGGCATTTCCGATACCCTCCTCGCTGAGCTTTCCCTGCCGAAGGGCTCGATGCAACTCATTGACCAGTCCACGTTTAAGGCCATCACGTCGCGCATGGCCGCCAACGAGCGTCACCGCACGACGGGCGGCTCGGCCTGCAACACCATCGTGGCGCTGGCTCATCTGGGCGTGCCCACGGCTGTGGCGGGCAAGGTGGGCCCCGACGCCGACGGCGCCTTCTTCGCCGACAGTTTTGCGGCGGCCGGCGCGCACCTCAATCTGGCCTCGTCGCCGCTGCCTACGGGTGTGGCCTCGGCCTTCATCACGCCCGACGGCGAGCGCACCTTCGCCACCTTCCTGGGGGCGGCCGCCACGATGGGCGTCGAGGAAATCCGCGACGCATGGTTCGACGGCGTCGATACGGTCTATATCGAGGGCTATCTGGTGCAGAACAGCGACTTCGTCCTGACGCTGGCCCGCCGCGCCCACGACGCCGGTCTGACGGTATGTCTGGATATGGCCAGTTATAATGTGGTCGAGGCAGCCCGCGACACCTTCGACCGCCTGCTCGATTATACCGACATCCTCTTCGCCAACGAGGAGGAGGCGCGGGCCTTCACGGGCCAGGCGCCGCAGGAGGCGCTACGCACGCTGGCGGCCCGCGTCGGCACGGCCGTCGTCAAGACGGGCAAGCAGGGCGCTCTGGCGATGCAGGGCGACGAGGTGGCCGAACGGCCGGCCAAGCCCGTGCCTCACGTGGCCGACACCACGGCAGCGGGCGACTACTTCGCCGCCGGCTTCCTCTATGCCCGCAGCATGGGCTACGACCTGGGACGCTGCGTCGAGACGGGCCACGCCCTGGCGGGCGAGATTGTGCAGGTGGTGGGCACGCGTCTGGAAGAATCGACATGGCAGCGCCTCAAAGCCGCCCTCTAACGGGGTGCTCATCCCCCTCCCCCTTCTCTCTCTCAGAAAATATGCAAAAGACGTTTTCCCTTTCCTTTCCTCTGACCCTGGCGCTGGCGCTGTGGTTTCTGCTCCTCGCGGCGGTCCAGCCGGCGGCGGCTCAGCGGCGGCGCGGCGGCGACATCGTGCGCGGTCTGGACGTGTTCAACGCGGTCTATCTTGACCTTGAGCGCCACTACGTCGATACGCTCGACAACCGCCGTCTGCTGCGCGATGCGGTAGATGGATTGCTGGAGCAGATTGACCCCTATACGGAGTATTTCCCCGAGAGCCGCACGGACGAGTTGCAGCAGATGGCCACGGGCAAGTATGCGGGCATCGGCGCCCTCATCGGCGTGCGCCCTGACCTGGACCGCTGCATCATCTCCTTCCCCTACGAGGGTCAGCCGGCGGCCGAGGTGGGCCTGCGCCCGGGCGACATCCTCATGGCCATCGGCGGCACGACGCTGCCGCCCATCGGCACGACGCCACCGGACGATTACAGCAAGGCGGTGAGCAACCGCCTGCGCGGCGCCGCCGGCACGCAGTTTGACATCACCGTGCAGCGCCCTGGCATTGCGCGCCCCCTGACGTTCACCGTGCGCCGCCGCACCATCGTCATCCCCTCGCTCACGGCGGCTTTCATGGCGGACGACAGCACGGCCTACATGCTGCTCAACGGCTACACCGAGCATACGGCGCGTGATGTCAAACTGGCCCTGGTCAACCTCAAACGCCAAGGGGCGCGGCGCCTCGTGCTCGACCTGCGCGGCAACGGCGGCGGACTGATGGAGGAGGCGGTACAGCTGGTATCGCTCTTCGTCCCCCGCGGCAGCACGGTGCTCTACACGCGCGGCCGCCAGCCGGCCGACTCGACGGCCTACGCCACCACGGCGGACCCTATCGACCAGACTATGCCCATGGTGGTCCTCACGGACTACGGCACGGCATCATCGGCCGAAATCACGGCGGGCGCCCTGCAGGACTACGACCGCGCCGTCGTCATGGGTTCGCGCACCTATGGCAAGGGACTGGTGCAGGAAACGCATGAAATGCCCTACGGCGGCGTGCTCAAACTGACCACAAGCAAGTACTACATCCCCAGCGGCCGCTGCATACAGGCCTACCGCTTTGAGAACGGACAGCCGGTGGCCCTGCCCGACAGTCTGGCACACACCTTCCACACCGCGGCGGGACGTCCCGTGCGCGACGCGGGCGGCATCAGTCCGGATGTCGAGGTGAAGGGCGACACGCTGCCCAACATGCTGTACGAACTGGAACAGTCGGACGCCTTCTTCGACTTCTGCGTCCACTACCGCAACACGCACCCGGCCATCGCCGAGCCCGAGGACTTCCACCTCACGGATGCCGACTACGACGCGCTCTGCCAGTGGCTCAAGGAGCGCCGCTTCACCTACGACCGCCGCAGCCTCGAGACGCTCAAGCACCTGCGCCGGCTGGCCGAGGCCGAGGGCTATGGCGAGGTGGCGCGCGCCGAACTGGATGCGCTGGAGGCCAAACTCTCGCCCAATGCCGACTTCGACCTGCGCCTGTGGAAGGACGACATCCGCCGTCTGGCAGAGATGACCATCGTCTCGTTCTACTATTATGAGAAGGGCATCGTCCGCGCCCGCCTGCCGCACGACAAGGTGATGACCGAGGCGCTGCGCCTGCTCAACGACGGCGCACGCTACCGCGCCATCCTGGCGCCGCCGGGAGGTGCCGTACATTGACAGCACTCGTCCCCAATCTCTCTTCTGACCATGACCGACAACACCCTTTCCGCGGCCGCCATCAAGGCGGCCGCTGCCGCAGTGGGCTTCGACGCCTGCGGCATATCGGCGGCGGCACCCATGGACCCGGCGCATGCCGAGCGCATCAGGCAGTGGGTGGCGCAGGGAAACCATGCCTCGATGGACTACCTCACGAAGCACATGGACAAGCGCCTGGACCCGCGCCTGCTCATGGAGGGGGCACAGACCATCGTCAGCGTGGCGCTCAACTATTACAACGAATGGCCGGACGTCACGGACGGCGACGGGGAGCCTATCCATGGGGAGCCTGCGGCAAACAGGCCGATGGCGGCCGACGGGCCTGCGCGCTATGCCTTTGCCCGCTATGCCCGCGGACGCGACTACCACGACGTGGTGCGCGAACGCCTCATGGCGATGATGCAGCGTCTCGACCTTGTGCCCTTCGTCGATGGCCGCCCCTGTTGCGACACGGCGCCGATAGACGAACGCTACTGGGCGGCACGCAGCGGACTGGGATGGTGCGGCCGCAACGGCCAACTCATCATCCCGGGCGCGGGGAGTTACTTCTTCCTCGGCGAACTGGTTCTGAACCGCCCTGTCGATAGGGTCGATGCCCCCATCGCGCCGCGTTGCGGCACGTGCCGCCGATGTCTCGACGCCTGTCCGACGGCGGCGCTGGCGGGCGACGGCACATTGGATGCCCGCCGCTGTCTGTCGTTCCTCACCATCGAGCACCGCGGTGACCTGCCCGACGGCACGGCCCACGCCATGGGCCGCTGCGTCTATGGCTGCGACCGCTGTGCCGACGTATGCCCGTGGAACAGCCACGCGCGCCCCACCGCCGTGGCGGATTTTCACCCGTCGCCGGCCCTGGCCGCCATGACGCCGACCGACTGGCAGACGCTGACCATCGACGCCTACCGCCGCCTATTCAAAGGCAGCGCCGTCAAACGCGCCAAATACGACGGCCTGATGCGCAACATCCGCGCCGTGGCGGAAGGGGAATAGAGCGACGGGGTATCCACGCTACAAAAACGAAATCTGTAGACATGGCACCGGGAGCTCAGCTTAGTAGTGCCATGTCCATTGACATGGCACCGGGGCGCAGCCGCGTTTTTTTTCGGCAAAGAATAGGTGTCGCGGCCGACGCCGCGACGCGTGCTGAGTGCCACGTCAATGGACATGGCACTACTACGCGGCCTCACCCATTGACGTGCCACTCCCGGCACAGCCGCGTTTTTGCGGCAAAGAATAGGAGCCTTTTAGTGTAGTGGTGGCATGTCCATTGACGTACCACTTGCGGCGTAGCCGCGTTTTTTTGCGGCAAAGAATAGGTGTCGCGGCCGACGCTGCGACGCGTGCTGAGTGCCACGTCAATGGACATGGCACTACTACGCGGCCTCACCCATTGACGTGCCATTCCCGGCACAGCCGCGTTTTTTTGCGGCAAAGAATAGTCGTCGCGGCTGGCGCCGCGACGCGTGCTGAGAGCCATGTCAATGGACATGGCACTACTACGCGGCCTCACCCATTGACGCGACATTCCCGGCACAGCCGCGTTCCTGCGGCAAAGAAAAGGCGTCGCGGCTGGCGCCGCGACAAGAACAGAGTGCCACGTCAATGGACATGGCACTACTACCCGCCGTCATTTTCCTTTTTTACGGATTTTGCCATTCTGCGTCCGCCGGCGCCGATTTGCTTTTCGCCGTATTTTGTTGTATCTTTGCTATGCAAATAAGGATAGGGACCTCTACGGGTCCCTTTTTTCGTACCCTACAGGCGGTTATACAGTTTGGGCGACAGGTTTTCCTGTCGCCCAAACCGTAAAATCGGTCGCCCAAAGCGTGTGGCGCGAGTGGGCTACCAGCAAAATCGGAGCGCGAAACGGGCCTTTTCGCCGCTCACACCGTTAAACTTTCATAAAAGAGAATTTGTATAAATGTCGGATTGTGCGAGGGAAAACGTCGCGTTGCCGGCAGGGGAAAGTGGTGCACTACTACCCGGCCTCCCCGCGCTTCTCTTCTTCCGTCCACTGGCAGTAGGGGCGGGCCCGCAGTTGCGAGTTGTAGTAGCGGCGTTGGCCCGTCACTTCGAGGCCCAGGAAGGGCGGGCGCTCGAAGGCTTCGTCGGCACTGGCGAGCTCCACCTCGGCGACGACAAGGCCGGCGTTCTCGCCGAAAAATTCGTCCACCTCGAACGTATGGTGGCCGACGGGCACGAGCCAGCGGCATTTGTCCACGATGCCTGGCTCGCAGAGCGCCAGCAGCGACAGCCCCTCGTCCATCGTGATTTCCTTCTCAAACTCGTAGCGGGCCAGTCCGCCGGCCATCGACGGTCCTTTGATGGTGAGGTAGGCACGGTCGTCGCGCAGCCTGACGCGGACGGTACGGCCGCGGGCGCTGGAGATATAGCCCTGGCGTATGCGTGAAGACGAGGTGGCAAGCGCCTTATAGGCACCTGCCACCAGAAATTTGCGTTCTATCTCGAGAGCCATCAGCTGAAGCAGTAGTTGTACACCACGAGGAAGATGACCATCAGCACGATGAGGCCCACGAAGATGCCGTTGATGACGCGGCGCGCCTGCCGGGCCTCCTGCTTGTTGCGCGCCTGAATTTTGCGTTTGTGTTTATCGTTCATAATACATCAGTTTAAGGTTCGCTTGCATAGGTATGTGTGGGGCGGGGGCAGGCTATGGCCTTATTCCTCGCCCTCTTTGGCGGCAAACTCCATAAGGTAGGCTTTGATGAAGCCGTCTATCTTGCCGTCCATCACGCCGCCCACGTCGCTGGTCTGGTAGCCTGTGCGGTGGTCCTTGACGCGGCGGTCGTCGAAGACGTAGGAGCGTATCTGGCTGCCCCACTCAATTTTCTTCTTTCCGGCCTCAATCTTGGCCTGCTCGGCGCGGCGTTTCTGCAGGGCGCGGTCGTAGAGCTGCGAGCGCAGCAGGCGCATGGCGTTCTCGCGGTTTTCCAGCTGCTTGCGGCTCTCGGTGTTTTCGATGAGGATTTCCTCCTCCTCGCCCGTGTCGGGGTCTTTATACTGGTAGCGCAGGCGCACGCCGGTCTCCACCTTGTTGACGTTCTGGCCACCGGCACCGCCCGAGCGGAACAGGTCCCAGCTTATCTTCGAGGGGTCAACATAGACCTCGATGGTGTCATCGACGAGCGGCGTGACGAAGACCGAAGCGAAGGACGTCATGCGCTTGCCCTGAGCGTTGTAGGGCGATACGCGCACCAGGCGGTGCACGCCGTTCTCGCTTTTGAGATAGCCGTAGGCATACTCGCCCTCTATCTCCATGGTGACGGTCTTGATGCCGGCCTCGTCGCCGTCCTGCAGGTTGGAGATGGTCACCTTGTAGCCCTGTGCCTCGGCGTAGCGCATGTACATGCGCATGAGCATCGAGGCCCAGTCCTGACTTTCGGTGCCGCCGGCGCCCGAGTTTATTTTGAGCACGCAGGCCATGACGTCCTCCTCCTGACGGAGCATGTTTTTCAGTTCGAGGGCTTCGATGGCCTCCATAGCCTTGGCGTAGGCGTCGTCCACCTCTTCCTCGGTGACCATCTCGTCTTTATAGAAGTCGAAGGCCAGGGCCAGTTCGTCCACCAGCATTTTCACCTCCTTGTAGCCTTCTATCCATTTTTCGAGCGACTTTACCTTCTTCATCTGCTCCTCGGCCCGTTTGGCGTCGTCCCAGAATCCGGGCGCCTGTGTGCGCAGCTGTTCCTCTTCGAGTTCAACCACCTTGCGGTCGATGTCGAGATAGCGGTTGAGGGCTTCGGCGCGGTCGCGTGTGTCCTTGAGTTGTTCTATCGTTATCATGTAGTGTTTATCGGTATTGCGTATGTGTGTGGGGGGATGGCTGCCGTGCGCGGCTCAGTCGGGCTCCCTGACGTCGCCCACGTGGGGCGCCTTGGGGTCGCTGTATATGCCGGCGATGACCTCGGAGTAGCGTTCGTACACCACGCGGCGTTTGACCTTGAGCGTGTTGGTCAGTTCGCCGTTGTCGATGGTGAAGGGGTCGGGCAGGAGCACGAAGCGCTTGATGCGCTCGTAGTGGGCCAGGTCCTGCTGGAGCGTGGCGATGCGTCCGGCCACGAAGGCGATGACGTCGGGGTGGCAGCACAGGGCGCGGCGGTCGCCCGCGGCGATGTCCAGGCCGTGGTCGGCGGCGTAGCGCTCGAGCAGAGGGTAGGCCGGAACGAGTAGGGCGCCGACAAACTTGTGCTCGTCGGCCACGATGACGGCCTGCTCGATGTACTTGTCGATGGTCAGTTTGCCCTCGATCATCTGCGGGGCGATGTACTTGCCGTTCGAGGTCTTGAACAGGTCCTTGATGCGCTCCGTGAGGAACAGTTCGCCGTCCTTCATGTAGCCCGCGTCGCCCGTATGAAACCAGCCGTCGGCGTCGATGGCCTCCGACGTGGCCTGCGGCTTGCGGTAGTAGCCCGGCGTGATGGTCTTGCCGCGGAGCAGGATTTCGTCGTCGGGGCCAAACTTGATTTCCAGTCCGTCGATGAGGCGCCCTACGGAGCCGGCCGAGTTGACCATGCCGCTGCGGTCGCAGCTCACCGTCGCCGTCGATTCCGTCAGGCCGTAGCCCACCACCATGTTGATGCCCGCGGCATGGACGAAGCGCTCCACCTCCGGCGATACGGCGGCACCGGCCGTGGGGAAGAAGTTGGCCTTCTCCAGGCCCAGCGTGCGGCGCAGCAGGCGGATGATGGTGCGCTGGTAGAAGCCGTACTTCATGCTCAGCGCGGGCGGCAGGGGCTTGTTTTGCGAGAGGTAGTCCGTCCAGCAGCGGGCGCCGGTCTTCAGCGCGCCGCTGATGAGCTTGCGCTGCAGCAGGCCGCTCTCGTCCAGTTTGGCCATAACGCCCTGATACACCTTCTCCCAGAAGCGGGGCACGCTGCACATGCAGGTGGGGTGCACCTCCTGCAGCGAGCGCTGCACGTCGGTGGGCCGCAGGTTGACGGCCAGGCGGGCGCCCTCACAGAGGCAGAGGTAACTCCAGGCGCGCTCGAAGACGTGCGTCAGGGGCAGGAAATTGAGGATGATATCGTCCTCGCTGAGGTTGAGCACGGCATCGTTGGCACGGATGCCGGCGTGGTACATGCCGTGGGTGAGGATGACGCCCTTGCTCACGCCCGTCGTACCGCTGGTGTAGAGGATGTCGGCCACATCGTCGAGGGTGGCGGCGGCGCGGCGCTGCTCCACCTCGGCGGCGGCACCGGCGGGCGCTTCGGCGGTCTCCCATTCGTCGAAATAGACCGAGAGGCGGTCGTTCTCACGGCGCTTGACGGCGCGGTCGAAGATGACGATGCGCTCTACGCTGTGGCAGAGCGGCAGCACCGACATCATCGTGTCATACTGCTCCTGCTCGCCCACAAAGACCAGACGCACGGCGGCGTCATTGACCATATACGTCACCTGCGCGCCGCTGCTCGTGGCATAGAAAGGGATGGGCACCGCGCGCACGCTGTAGGCGCCGAAGTTGACGTAGAAACACTCGGGCTTGTTTTGCGAGAAAACGGCGATGTTCTCCTGCACGTCCACGCCATTGGCGACGAGGGCCTGCGCCACATGGTCAACATGGGCGGCAAACTGCACCCACGATACGGGCTGCCACGTGTGGCTGTCGTAGTCGCGCCAGCTGAGGGCGGTGCGTTGCCCGTAGCGCTCCGCTTGCTGCGGAATGAGACGGGACAGATGACATAGGTTAAGCATAGGATAATAAATAAGGGCAGGTGGCATACACAGCCATCCACCCTACAAAAGTAGCCCTTTTCCGCCGAACGGGGGCGCAGGGGCCAACATTTTTTTGCACACGGGCTGTTTCCCGATTATTATGGATAACTTTGTGCCATCTTTGTTTCACACTCCACCAGCCATGTCACCCACCGACGACTTCTCTCTCCCCGCCCTGACGGCCGACGCCGTCTCTCTCCTCGAACGCCTCATTGCCCTGCCCTCGCCCAGTCGCGACGAGGGCCGCGCGGCGGATGCTCTCGAAGCCTATATGACGGCCGCGGGGCTACGTCCGCAGCGCGCGGGCCACAACCTGTGGTGCACGGCGCCCACGTGGCGCGACGACCGCCCCACGCTGCTGCTCAATGCCCATATCGACACCGTCAAGCCGGCCGCGGGCTGGCAGCACGACCCCTTCTGCCCCACACGCGAGGGCGACCGTCTGTACGGTCTGGGCAGCAACGACTGCGGCGGCGGCCTGGTGTGCCTGCTCCAGGCATTCCGCGTACTCAGTCGGCGCGACGACCTGCCGTGGAACCTGGTCTATCTGGCTTCGGCCGAGGAGGAGGTGTCGGGACGCGCGGGCATTGAGAGCGTCATCCCCCTGCTGCCGCCCATCAGCTGCGCCATCGTCGGTGAGCCCACGGGGATGCAGCCCGCCGTGGCGGAGAAGGGGCTGATGGTGCTCGACGTCACCGCCCACGGCCGCGCCGGCCATGCCGCACGCGACGAGGGCGACAACGCCATCTACCACGCCATGGACGACATGCAGTGGTTCCGCACCTTCCGCTTCGAGCGGGTGTCGCCCCTGCTCGGACCGGTGAAGATGACGGTGACCATCGTCCAGGCGGGCACGCAGCACAACGTGGTGCCGGCCACCTGCACCTTCACCGTGGATGTGCGCTCGAACGAGTGCTACAGCAACGCCGAACTCCTCGCGTTCATCAGCCGGCATGTCAAGAGCGACGTCGTGGCGCGCTCCACGCGTCTCAACTCGTCGCGCATCGACACGGACCACCCGCTGGCGGCGCGCGCCATCGCCCTGGGCCGCCGGCCCTACGGCTCGCCCACGCTCAGCGACCAGGCCCTCATGCCCTGGCCCTCGCTCAAGATGGGGCCCGGCGACTCGGCACGCTCGCACACGGCGGACGAATATATCACCCTGCCGGAGATAGAGGGCGCCATCGCCGACTACCTCGCCATCATCGCCGGCGTGTAACAACGCTGTTGTCACAGTTGTCGCAGTTGTCCCCGTTGTATTCGTTGTCGTCCAAAATATATTACACGACAACAAGTACAACGGGGACAACTGTGATTGTTGTAAAGGCCGTTTCAGAGACCATCATCGGCGGCGCGTACTGCCGGGTGAGGCACAGCCGGGCAGGGCGTCACAAATCCATCTGCAGGAAGTCGGCGAGGTGGACGTGATGAATGCCCTCCACATTGCTGCCGCTGGTCCATTCGTCAAGGCTGACGACATACTTGGGATAGTTGTTGCGGATGGCGAGGAGATTGCCAAACTCCCGCTCGCGGGTGGCTTCGCTGTCCATCCGGTAGGTGGCTTGCACATACACCACGGCGTCATCGCGGCGTGCTACGAAATCAATCTCGCTGCCGCCGGGCAGTTGGCCGGTGAATACGTCGAAACGCTGGTGAAGCAGATGCAGGTAGATGGCATTCTCGATGAGTTTGCTGATGTCGTTCTGCATACTGAAGCCCATGTGGCAGTTGCGCAGACCGAGGTCCTCAAAGTAGTACTTGTCGCCAATCTCAAAGGTCTTCAGCCCGGCAGCATCTACGCGCCGCACCTTATGGATGAGATAGGCATTCTGCAGCGTGCGGAGGTAATTGATGACCTGCAGGGGCGAAATGTTGACGCGTTGCGATTTCAGATAGCGACTGATGTTGTTGGCCGAAAACAGGTTGCCCACGTTGTCGGCGGTATAGCGTGCCAGCGACTCGAGGAAATCGACGTTGCGTATGCCTTCACGTTTGACAATGTCCTTCAGCAGGATAGTGGAATAGACGTTGCGGAGATACTCAAAGACGATGTCCCTTTGCAGCGGCAGGTTCGACAGGTAGGGCAGGCCGCCGTAAGTGAGGTAGTTGCGCAGCGACTGCGTGGAGGGCGTCAGGCGGTGAAACTGTAGAAACTCCGCGTAGGTCAAACTGTGGATGTGAAACTCCACATAGCGGCCGGCAAGGTAGGAGGAAAGTTCGCTCGACAGCATAGTGGCGTTGCTTCCCGTGATGAAAATGTCGCACGCATCTTGCGCCTGTAGGCTGCGCAGCGTGTGCTCAAACCCCTGAATGTCCTGCACCTCGTCCACAAACAGATAGTTTGGCACACCCGGCCGCAGGTTGGCAGCCACATAGGCGGACAAGTCTTCGTTGGTGCGGATGGCGGCAAACTCGTCAAACTCTTTGTTGATGTATATGGTATTGGCGCCGGCCGTGCGCATCTGCTCCTGCAACTGCCTGAGGATGCAACTCTTGCCCACGCGCCGCTGCCCCGTAAGCACCTTGATGATGTTCTTGTCGATGAACGGAGCGATAAGGTCCGTGTAGCGTTGACGAGCGATAAGTGTATTCATGACCCTGCTGTAAGTTATACCGAATAAAGCGCGCGAATCTGCGGTGTTTGTTAGTTACGATTAACAAGCACCGCAAAGGTAGTCATTTTGTTTGGTATGATTAACAGAGTATGGGGCGTTTGTGGTAGAAAATGGAGACTAAATTCCACTTCTTTGGGTATTACAAAGGCACGTTCTACCCCTCCTTCACCAACTTGAAGGTGCGGCGGTGGAAGGGGGTGACGCCGAGGCGGGCGATGGCCTCGCGGTGGGCCGCTGTGGGGTAGCCGGCATTGCGCTCCCAGCCGTAGCCGGGGTAGAGGGCGGCGAGGCGGTGCATCTCGTCGTCGCGGTAGGTCTTGGCCAGGATGCTGGCGGCAGCGATGGAGAGGTAGCGGGCGTCGCCCTTGACGATGGTGGCGTGCGGCGTCTGGCCGTAGGGCGTGAAGCGGTTGCCATCGACGATGATGAAGTCCGGGCGCATATTCAGTCCGTCGAGGGCGCGGTGCATGGCCAGGATGCTGGCACGCAGGATGTTGATTTCGTCAATCTCGGCCGCCGTGGCCGTGCCCACGGCCCAGGCCAGGGCGTCGCGCTCGATGTCGGTGCGCAGGGCGCGGCGCCGCGCGTCAGAGAGTTGCTTCGAGTCGTTGAGCAGCGGGTGGGTATAGTCGGGCGGCAGGACGACGGCGGCGGCATAGACGCTGCCCGCCAGACAGCCGCGGCCGGCTTCGTCGCAACCGGCCTCGCAGGCCACGTCGGTGTTGTAGCGGGAGAGGAGCATGGGCAGGAATCGTTTTTCAGAACATACGGCGGCAGCGCTCGATGGCCGCCACGAGAGCGTCGATCTCGTCGGTGGTGTTGTAGAGGGCGAACGAGGCACGCGCCATGCCCTCCACGCCGCAGCGTGCCATGAGAGGCTGTGCGCAGTGGTGGCCCGTGCGTATGGCGATGCCCAAGCGGTCGAGTAGCGTGCCGAGGTCGAGGGGGTGGATGCCCTCGATGTTGAAGGCCACGACGGCGTCCTTGTCGGGCTGCGTACCGTAGAGCTGCATGCCCGGTATGGCGGCCATGCGCTCCATGGCGTAGGCCGTGAGCCGGCGCTCGTGGGCGGCGATGCGGTCCATGCCGATGGCGCTGACATAGTCGAGGGCGACGGCCAGGGCGTGCGAGCCGACATAGTCGGGCGTGCCGGCCTCGAACTTATACGGCAGGCGCTCGTAGGTGGTGTGCTCGAAGGTGACGCGACTGATCATCTCGCCGCCACCCTGATAGGGCGGCATACGCTCCAGCAGGTCCTCGCGGCCGTAGAGCACGCCGATGCCCGTGGGGCCATAGACTTTGTGGCCGCTGAAGGTCAGGAAGTCGCAGTCGAGGTCCTGCACGTCCACCGTCATGTGCGGCACGCTCTGTGCGCCGTCGGCCAGGAAGAGGGCGCCGTGGTCGTGCGCTATGCGGGCCATGCGGCGGATGGGGTTGACGGTGCCCAGCACGTTGCTGACGTGGGCGCAGCACACCAGGCGGGTGCGCGGCGTGAACAGCCGCTCGTAGGCCTCGAGGTCGAGGGCGCCGTCGTCCGTCATCGGCACGACGCGCAGGACGATGGCGCGGCGCTGCTGCAGCAACTGCCAGGGCACGATGTCGCTGTGGTGCTCCATGACGGTGAGGATGACCTCGTCGCCGTCGTGGAGGAAGGCTTCGCCAAACGACGAGGCCACGAGGTTGAGGCTCTCGGTAGTGCCGCGGGTGAAGACCACCTCGCTCGTCGAGCGCGCGTTGATGAAGCGGCGCACGGTCTCGCGGGCCGCCTCGTGGCGCTCGGTGGCCTGCTGCGAGAGGTAGTGGACGCCGCGGTGCACGTTGGCGTTGACTGAGTAGTATTCGTCGGTGATGGCATCGACTACGCAGCGGGGCTTCTGCGTGGTGGCGGCGTTGTCCAGATAGACCAGCGGGCGGCCGTACACCTGACGCGAGAGTATGGGGAAATCTTGGCGATAGGAAAGCATGGGGCTTGGGGAAGGGAGGGGAGGAAAGGGAGGAGGATACTGCGGGTCAGTGTTTGCCACTGCACATGGCACACGAGCCGCAGGCGTCCATGTGGCCGCGGAAGCGCTTCTCGACGAGGTGCGACAGGCGCTCGCGCAGGGGTTCGAGGGCGATGCGTTGCAGCACGTCGTTGATGAAGGCGTGGCGCAGCAGCAGGCGGGCCTCGGCCTCGGGGATGCCGCGCTGCTGCATGTAGAAGAGGGCCGCGTCGTCCAGTTTGCCCGTGCTCGACCCGTGGTTGCAGCGCACGTCATCGGCATATATCTCCAGCATGGGCTGCGACCAGGCGTGGGCCGTCGTGGCGGCGCACATGTTGGCGTTCGTCTGGTCCGACTGCGTATGCTGTGCGCCGGGGCGCACCAGCACGCGGCCGGCATAGGCGCCCGTGGCGTGGTCGTCGAGGACGTATTTATAGTAGAGGTCGCTTGTGCACTCGGGGGCGCGGTGGTCGATGAGCAGGTTGTGGTCGGCCTTCTGCTGTCCGTCGGCCACGACGGCGCCGTCGGCTGTGACGTGGGCGCCGGGAGCCGCCAGGACGATGTCCGTCGTGGTGCGCGACAGACCGCAGGTCAGCGTCACGTCGTGGCAGCACAGCGTGGCGTCGGCGCCGACGTGGGCATAGACGTTGGCCAGCCGCACGTGGCGGGCGTTGGTCTCCTCCACGCGGTACAGGCTGACATGGGCGCCGGTCTCGGCATAGACTTCGGTGACGTGGGTGGCCAGGGTGTCGCAGGGTGACGTGGCATGGTCGCAGAGCAGCAGGGGCAGCGTGGCGCCGGCCTCGGCCACGACGAGCAGGCGGCGGTTGGCCATGAGGGGGCGTGTGGCCGCCATGACCTGCACGATCTGTACGGGGTCGGTGACGTGGACGCCGGCGGCGGCATGTACCAGCAGACCGTCTTGCGCCAGCATGGTGTTGAGGGCCGCCAGACTGTCGGCGCCCTCGGCGGCGGCGCGGTGGTAGTAGCGCTCCATCAGGGCAGGGCAGCGGTCGGCGGCCTCGGTCAGGGAGCAGATGGTCAGGCCCTTGGGCAGGGCGGGGGCGGCAGGAGCGGCGGGCGCCGGACTGTCGTTGACCACGTAGCGCAGGGCCGTGGTTGAGAGCGTGGGCACGCCGCAGCGGTAGGTGCGGTAGGGGTCGGCGGCGGGGATGTGGCGGTTCAGGTTGACGCCGTAGTCGGGTCGGAGCGCCTGCTCTACGTCGCAGTAGCGGTAGCGCTCGGTGCGCAGCGTGGGCAGGCCCTTGTCGGCGAGCAGGTGTGCGGCCTCGTCGCGGCGGGCATTCATCGCGGCGTTGCTGCCGCCGTCGATGAGCGTGCGGCAGTCGGCAAAGAGGCGGAGGTATTGGTCAATGCTGGCCATGGCTGCCTACAGGTTTGCGGCAGCGGCGGCAGCCTCTGCCTCGTTCTTAATCCAGTCGAAACCCTTCTCCTCGATGGCATAGCCCAGCGAGGCGTCGCCTTCGCGGACGATGCGGCCGTTGACCAGTACGTGGACGAAGTCGGGGTGGAGGTAGTCGAGCATACGCTGGTAGTGGGTGATGACCATGGCCGACGTGCGCTCCGTGCGCAGCATATTGAAGCCCTCGGCCACGATGCGCAGGGCATCGACGTCCAGGCCCGAGTCGGTCTCGTCGAGGATGCTGAACAGCGGTTCGAGTACCGCCATCTGGAATATCTCGTTGCGTTTGCGCTCGCCGCCGCTGAAGCCCTCGTTGACGCCGCGGCTCATGAAGTGGGCGTCGAGGCCCACCAGTTTGCGCTTCTCGCGGAGCATACGGAGGAAGTCGGTGGCGGGCATGGGGTCCTGCCCGAAGTATTTGCGCTTGGCGTTGACGGCGGCGCGCAGGAAGTTGGTCATCGATACGCCCGGTATCTCGATGGGGGCTTGGAACGACATGAACAGGCCCTCGTGCGAGCGGTCCTCCGGACTCATCGCCAGCAGGTCTTTGCCGTTGAAGGTGATGGTGCCCTCGGTGACCTCATACTTGGGGTTGCCCACGAGGACGTGGCTCAGCGTACTTTTTCCCGAGCCGTTGGGTCCCATGAGGACGTGCACCTCACCGTCGCCGATGGTCAGGTTGACGCCCTTGAGTATCTCTTTGCCTTCTACGGCAGCGTGTAGGTTGGTTATTTGCAGCATGTTGACAGCGTTTTTTCGGTGGTATAACGGAGCGGCGTGCCGCCTGAGCGTGCCTTGCGTCGCCCCCTCTCGTGTCACGGCGGCCGGGCAATGCCCGCTGCGCACCGTGCTAAGGTGCAAAGGTACGTATTTTTGCCGAATGGTGCGGCAAGTGGCGCTATGGCTATTGGTTTCACAGGTCAAAGATGCCCGCCGCGCAACATTATTTGACATTTTTTTCGCCTTTTCTTGGCCACCACAGGATTTTTCCATACCTTTACGCCCGAAAAGCAGTTGTTGAAGATGCCGGCTTCTCCTCTATGTGGGGATGAGCATGGGCGGCATCGCGCTATGTCAGACCTTTTTTCTTATCATTTTCTAATACTTAATCATCAATCAACATGAAGAGAGTTACATCACTTCTCACGCTCCTGCTTACGTGGATCTGCGTCAGCATGCAGGCACAGGTCACGCCGCTGACCAATGTGCCGGACGGCGACTATTTTATCGCCTGTCCCCCCGGGGGCAACAATTTTGCCTATTATGACGGCACCAATGATTATCTGCGCCGTTCGGAAAGCGTAACGGGTACCAGTATCTTCACCCTGACGCAGGGTACGGACGACAATGCGGGCAAGTACACCATCCAGTGCGGCGGCAAGTACGTTGTGGCTGGCACCTCGCTGCAGCACTCGACGACGGCCGGCGTCAATGTCAAGCTGGTAGGTGCGGCCGAAGCCAACGACGCCAACAAATGGTGGATTCTGGCTCAGGACGCCAGCAACGCCAATTTCATCGACATCTTCCCCAATCAGGCAACCATCACAGCCCAAACACCGGCATGGAACTTCGCCTCACATCACGGAGGCACTGCCAATCAAGCCGTGGGCGTATATGACGCCACCGACAATAACTCCCAGTGGGTCCTTTTGAGCGCAACGGGGGGGGGTAATTAGCCTTAGCTTTGGAGGTCAAGGTAACGCCAATACCGCCGAAGGTATAGTGAACGTGCACAGCACAGCATGGAACAACTTGTCGGCTAAAGAAAACACGCGTATCGACCTCAAGACTTGGAACGGGCAGACGTGTGCTGCTGAGACGCTCTCGCCCAACTGGAACGTGAGTTGGAGCGCAGGTGCAGTATGGCAGTATAATACTGAAAATATCAGCGAAAACATATTGAAGGGTTATTTGGACGACAACGATGATAACCAAGCCACGGTGACGTTCACTAACCTGCCCTTCACCTCGGGGTATGACGTATATATTTATAAGGCTGCCGATAGCAATGAAAAATTCAGCACCGTATCGGTAACCATTGGGGAACAACAGCCTTACACTTACACCACCGACGAAACAGGTGTGGCCTATTTCGGCGACGCCCAATGGGGACAGTCGCAGCAGGCCACAAGTGCGCTCGGCACGAATGTCATCTGCATCAAGGGTCTCACCGCTCCCTCCATCACCATCAAGGGCGGCAAGCGCTCTGCCGGCCGCGGCGCCATCGCTGCCGTTCAGGTGGTAGAGACGCGCGTGAGCAACGTCATCAACGTGACGGAAGATGTATATGACGCCCGCAATCTCACCGCCCCCGTCTATCTTCAGAAGACTGGCGACCTGACCATTAAGGTGGCTTCGGAGGCATCGGCGGCCAAGTATGTGGACGTGAGGGGCGTCACGGGCAACGTCACCTACGAAGTGGACCAGATTGCCGGACTTAAAGCCACCCTCAAAGCCACACTCGACGCTATCAAAGCGCATGTGGGTACGCTCCCAGGACAGGTTCAGACGAATGCGGCCTATACTGCCGCCCGCACCCTGTTGGACAAGGCTGACGCTACATTAGACGAAATGACCGCCGAAACGGCGCATGACGTAGCCTACTACTATACATTGAACATGCCGCAGGCGGGCGTGGATTATGTGCTCCGCAACGCAAACTATACTTCCTCTTATCTGACCAGCAACGGTAACAACGCTGTAGGTCAGGCCACGCCGGGTATCGTCAACTTCGAGGCTGTCGAAGGAGAGACGGGGCAGTTCTATATCAAGGTGAACGGTCTGTATGTTGGTGAATGTTATAAGAGCCGACAGGTGACCCTGTCTGACAGCAAGGCCAATGCACGACCCTACAGTTTCGGTATAAACAACTGGAATGTGGTCATGCAGGATATGCAACAGACGTCCGACCCCGGTTATGCCTACCTGCACTTGGATGGTTACGGAAATATCGTGGGCTGGGAAACAGCTGGTGGTGCTACTCAGTGGACCTTCCTCTCGACCGACGACGCCCTTAACTTGGTTAAAGGCCCACTCCAGTCTCTCGTTAACTCCGTTGACGGCAACTTGGGTAAAAATCCCGGACAGTACAATAATCCGGACAACGGCGCTGCGCTCGAAGCCGCCAAGACGGTGCTGGCTGACGAAAACGCTACGCTGCAGCAACTGCGCGACAACTACGTAGCCTGCGCCGCCTACACCTTCAACCCCTTTACGTCCGGCTACTATCGCTTCCGCAATGCCGTCAAGGACGGCTATATGTACAGCGACGGCACGAACCTGAAGTGGAAGGCGCTGGATGCCAACGACGCTACCATGGTATGGCACGTTTCGGCCGTGAGTGGAAGCAAACTGACGCTGAGCAACTATGGCGACGGTAAGATTCCGCAGAAGTCTAAGTACACTGAAATTATTACGATGGGCGAGACCGCAAATGCCTCTATCGCCTATGAACACATGGGCTCCAGTCAGTATAGAATTAAAATGAACGGCGAACAGAGCGCTTCTGCCCAGGATGACGGTGCGTTGAAGAATATCAACGATGGCCCGGGCAAATGGTACGTAGAGCGCGTTGACTTCCTCGACGCCTTCGAGGGCCTCGGCTTCACCGCTGGCGACAAGTTCAACCTGCTCGAGGGCGCTACCGTCAAATATCCTAACGAGTTTGGCCCGCAGCAGTACAACCTGACGCCCGAGGGCATCAACACCGCCATCGACAATATGCCCGCCGCTAACAGCACGCTGTCTGAGAAGGAGGCCTTTATGGCCACCGAAAACGGTCAGACGCTGAAGCGCTACCGCAAGATGCTGACCGACCACCCGGATTGGGCCCCCACCGTCGTCAGCTTCGAGATGAAGGCCGAATACGGCACGCTCATCCTGCCCTGCCCCGTTGTACGTCCCAATGATCTGGAAGCCTTCACCTGCGCCGGCGTAGAGGCTAACGGCACCACGCTGACGCTGACCCCGATGACGGGTAACTTTGAGCACGACACCCCCTACATTATCAAGGGTACGGTAGGTGCGAAATACTCGCTCGTGGGCTTCGACAAGGGTAGCCGCACGACGCATACCGCAGGCTGCCTGACGGGTGTGCTGAACGAAGGCGGCACCAACGTGCCCGGCGGCAGCTACGTGCTCTCGAAGTATCAGGGTGTCCTCGCCTTCTACATGGTAGAAAACGGCGTGAGCAAGAACTGCCCGCAGTTCAAGTGCTACTTCACCGCTCCTGCCGGCTCTGCCAACGCCAAGGCCTTCTTCTTCAACCCCGGCGACGTGACGGGCATCGATGCCATCGTCACCGACGGCGGCAAGGCAGAAATCTACAACGTTCACGGCCAGCGCCTGAACGGTCTGCGCAAGGGTCTGAACATCGTCAACGGCCGCAAGGTCGTGGTGAAATGACGATAGCGCAGCCACAATATGTCACACTCTAACATACGATAAATCATGAAAAAAGCATATATCGCTCCCTCGACCACCCTCTACGAGGTGAAGACCGGCAACATGCTGGCTCTCTCGACCGGAGACAACGTGAAAATCACGGATGAAAATAAGGACCAATTTGACGTGTATTCCGGTCGCGCCAACGAGAGCATCTGGTCCGACAACTCGTCTAAGTCCGGCATCTGGGAATAACCCCCGGCGCCTTTAGCGCATAACCCCCAAGGGGCTGCCCGTAACCTCCCGTTGCGGCGCAGCCCCTTTTCTTTCCTCCGCAGAAGTTTTTACACGACAACCTAAACAACTTGAACAACCTTGTAAGTTGTCTCCGTTGTTTATGTTGTCGTGTATATTATTAGTCCAATTTCAACGTCTGTTTTCCGATATTATTTGCACGTCATGTCGTTGCGTTTTGGCGATTTTCGCGTGGGTACTACAGATTTCGTTTTTGTAACGTGGATACATTCTCGTTGCGAAGAGGCTACAACGCGGTTTGAGGCGCAGGATGGCTGAAGGCCATCCCTCGACCTCCGCAGGAGGGAGAGTTCATAGTTACTATGTTTGCAGCGCGTACCACACGGAGACTCCTGAAAAGAACAAAGAGGCACGAAATTGGCAGGGT
>JALEZQ010000073.1 GCA_022772475.1 Bacteroidales bacterium
CGCACCAAAATCGTGGGCTTTTCGTTTTGCCCTTCAGCGCCCTTGCATTACCTTTGCAAAAAATAAACATACCCCTCCTTGACGCGACGTGGCGGCGCGGACTACGGCCGGCAGAACATACCGGCCGTGGCAGGCTGCATACGGGCGTCTGTTCACGTAAAAATCATAACAAAACCATCATAATGGACTACAACTTCCAGGACATCGAGAAGAAATGGCGGCAGACATGGGCCGCCGAAAAGACCTATCACGTCGGCGAGGACACGACGAAGCCCAAATACTACGTGCTCAACATGTTCCCCTACCCCTCGGGCGCCGGATTGCATGTGGGCCACCCGCTGGGCTACATCGCCTCCGACATCTACGCCCGCTACAAGCGTCTGTGCGGCTATAACGTGCTCAACCCCATGGGCTACGACGCCTACGGCCTGCCCGCCGAGCAGTATGCCATACAGACGGGACAGCACCCCGCCATCACGACGGTGAACAACATCAACCGCTACCGCGATCAGCTGGACAAGATAGGCTTCTCGTTCGACTGGGACCGCGAGGTCCGCACCTGCGACGCCGAGTATTACCACTGGACGCAGTGGGCCTTCCAGCGCATGTTTGAGTCGTTCTACTGCAACACCTGCCGGAAGGCGCAGCCCATCAGCCGCTTGGTGGACCACTTCGCCGCCCGCGGCACCGAGGGCCTCGACGTGGCCTGCAGCGAGACGCTGACGTTCACGGCCGCCGAGTGGAACGCCATGAGCGAGGAGGAGCAGCAGCAGGTGCTGATGAACTACCGCCTGGCCTACCTCGGCGAGACGATGGTCAACTGGTGCCCCGCGCTGGGCACCGTGCTGGCCAACGACGAGGTGGTCGATGGCCTGAGCGTGCGCGGCGGACACCCCGTGGTGCAGAAGAAGATGAAGCAGTGGTGCCTGCGCGTCTCGGCCTATGCCCAGCGCCTGCTCGACGGTCTGGACACCATCGACTGGAGCGACTCCATCAAGGAGACCCAGCGCAACTGGATTGGCCGCTCGGAGGGTACGGAAATGGAGTTTAGCGTCAAGGACAGCGACAAGCACTTCACCATCTTCACCACCCGCGCCGACACCATCTTCGGCGTGACCTTCATGGTGCTGGCGCCGGAGAGCGAACTGGTGGGCGAACTGACCACCGCCGACTGCCGCGCCGACGTTGAAGCCTACGTCGAGGCCACCAAGCGCCGCACCGAGCGCGAGCGCATCGCCGACCGCAAGGTGACGGGCGTCTTCACCGGCAGCTATGCCGTCAACCCCTTCACCGGCGAGGATATCCCCATCTGGGTGAGCGACTATGTGCTGGCGGGCTATGGCACGGGCGCCATCATGGCCGTGCCGGCGCACGACTCGCGCGACTACGCCTTCGCCCGCCATTTCTCCCTGCCCATCATCCCCCTCATCGAGGGTGCCGACGTCAGCGAGGAGAGCTTCGACGCCAAGGAGGGCATCGTCATGAACAGTCCGCAGCAGGGCAAGCAGGGCCTCGACGGCTTCTCGCTCAACGGCCTGACGGTCAAGGAGGCCATCGCCGCCACCAAGCGCTTCGTCACGGAGAAGGGCCTGGGCCGCGTCAAGGTCAACTACCGCCTGCGCGACGCCATCTTCTCGCGCCAGCGCTACTGGGGTGAGCCCTTCCCCGTGTACTACAAAAAAGGCATGCCCCGGATGATTCCTGAGACATGCCTGCCGCTCTGCCTGCCCGAAGTGAGCAAGTTCCTCCCCACCGAGACGGGCGAACCGCCCCTGGGCAACGCCGCCAAGTGGGCCTGGGACGAGGCCAACAGTCAGGTGGTAGATAAGGCGCTCATCGACAACGTCACCGTCTTCCCCCTCGAGCTCTCCACCATGCCGGGCTTCGCCGGCTCCTCGGCCTACTACCTGCGCTACATGGACCCGCACAACGACAAAGCCCTTGTCAGCGCCGAGGCCGACGCCTACTGGCAGAGTGTGGACCTCTACATCGGCGGCTCGGAGCACGCCACGGGCCACCTCATCTACTCCCGCTTCTGGAACAAGTTCCTCCACGACCTGGGCGTCAGCTGTCAGGAAGAGCCCTTCCGCAAGCTCGTCAACCAGGGTATGATACAGGGCCGCTCCAACTTCGTCTATCGCATCAAGGAGACCAACACCTTCGTTTCGCTCGGCCTCAAGGACCAATATGACGTAACGCCCATCCACGTCGATGTCAACATCGTGCAGAACGACGTGCTCGACCTTGACGCCTTCAAGGCCTGGCGCCCCGAGTTTGCCACGGCCGAGTTCATCCTCGAGGACGGCCGCTACATCTGCGGCTGGGCCGTAGAGAAGATGTCGAAGTCGATGTACAACGTGGTCAACCCCGACGTCATCATCGAGAAGTACGGCGCCGACACCCTGCGCCTGTACGAAATGTTCCTCGGCCCCATCAGCCAGAGCAAGCCCTGGGACAGCAACGGCATCGACGGCTGCTTCCGCTTCCTGCGCAAGACGTGGAACCTCTTCTTCACCCGCGACGGGCAGTGGGCCGTCAGCGACGAGACGCCCACCAAGGCCAACCTCAAGACCCTCCACAAGCTCATCAAGAAGGTGACGGAGGACATCGAGACCTTCTCGTACAACACCAGCGTGGCCGCCTTCATGATAGCCGTCGGCGAACTGGCGCAGCAGAAGTGCACCTCGCGTCAGGTGCTCGAACCCCTCTGCGTGCTTCTGGCTCCCTTCACGCCCTATGTGGCCGAAGAGTTGTGGCACCAGCTGGGCCACGACACCACCGTCTGCGACGCCCAGTGGCCCGCCTACGACGAGGCCTGCATGGTCGAGGACACCGTCACGCTGAGCGTCTCGTTCAACGGCAAGACCCGCTACACCATCGACCTGCCCGCCGGCGCCAGCCGCGAAGAGGCCGAGGCCGCCGCACTGGGCGCACCGCAGGCCGCACGCTACACCGAGGGCTTCCAGGTGGTCAAGGTCATCGTCGTGCCCGGCAAGATTGTCAACATCGTTCTCAAGAAATAACACACACACTCCTTACCAACCATGGCCAATCCCCTGCACTTTACCTTCCTTCAGGAGGCCCGCGACTACGTGGTCATCACCTTCGGCCTTCTGCTCTACTCTGTAGGCTTCACCTGCTTTCAGTTGCCCTACGAGATTACTACGGGCGGTTTGGCGGGTGCCGGTGCCGTTCTCTTCTACGCCACAGGCTTCCCCGTCCACTTCACCTTCTTCCTGGTCAACATCATCCTGCTCGTCATCGCCGTACGCGTCCTGGGGTGGAAGTTCTGCATCAAGACCATCTACGCCGTGTTCATGCTGACCTTCCTGCTGGCAGCGGTCAAGGAGGTGATGGTCTATGTGGGCGCCACACACCCCGAACTGACTCAAAGCGAGGCCGGCATACCCCAACTGGTGGAGAACGGCATGTTCATGTCGTGCATCATCGGCGCAGCGCTCGAAGGCATCGGCATCGGTCTGGTGTTCCTCAACAATGGCTCCACCGGCGGCACGGACATCATCGCCTCCATCATCAACAAGTATAAGGACGTCACGCTGGGCCAGATGATGATGATTCTCGACCTTATCATTATCTCGTCGAGCCTGCTGCTGCCCTCGGGCAACGTGGAGCGTCTGCTCTACGGCTACACCACGCTCATCATCACCAACCTGCTCCTCGACTACGTCGTCGATCGCGGCCGCCAGTCGGTACAGTTCCTTATCTTCTCCATGAAGTACGACGAGATTGCCGGCGCCATCAACCAGCTTCACCGCGGTGTCACCGTGCTCAACGGTCAGGGCTGGTACACCAAGCAGGAGCGCAAGGTGCTCGTCGTTCTGGCCAAGAAGCGCGAGAGCCCCACCATCTTCCGCATCATCCAGAACATCGACCCGGGAGCCTTCGTTTCGCAGTCGAAAGTCATCGGCGTCTTCGGCTACGGCTTCGACCGCATCAAGGTCAAGGCCGACAAGAAGGACAAGGCCGGCAAGCCCGCGATGGCCGGCGAACAACCGGCCAACCTGCCGCAGAACAAGGCCTGACGGCGCTCGTCACGGCGGGTGCTCGTCGCCCCGCACTCCCTTAACGCACATCCATATGCCCGTGCCGCGTCACCGCCGCTCCCATACGACGGAGGGCGCGGCACGGCACGCTCTCACCCTACCTCCCCCACCCCATTTAATCTCACACCACGATGGCAAAAGAAGAACTCACCCCGATGATGAAGCAGTTTCAGGACCTCAAGGCCAAGCACCCCGACGCCCTGCTCCTCTTCCGCTGCGGTGACTTCTATGAAACCTATATGGCCGACGCCGTGACCGCCTCGCAGGCTCTGGGTATTACCCTCACACGCCGCAACAACGGCAAGAGCGGCAGCGTCACCGAGATGGCGGGCTTCCCCCACCACGCCCTCGACACCTACCTGCCGCGCCTCATACGCGCCGGCTACCGCGTGGCCATCTGCGACCAGCTCGAAGACCCCAAACTCACCAAAAAACTGGTCAAGCGCGGCATCACCGAACTGGTCACCCCGGGCGTCGTCCTCACCGACAACGTCCTCCAGGCCAAGGAGAACAACTTCCTCGCCGCCCTCCACTTCGGTCGCGATGCCATCGGCGCCGCCTTCCTCGACATCTCCACCGGCGAATACCTCGTGGCCGAGGGCACGGCAGAGTATGTGGACAAACTGCTGGCCAATTTCAGTCCGAAAGAAGTGCTCTATGCCCGCGGCATGCGGCCGCGGCTCGAAGGGCTCTTCGGACAGAAAATGTGCCTCTACGAACTCGAAGACTGGGCCTTCAACGAGGGCACGGCGCGCCAGAAACTCTGCCGCCACTTCGACGTCGGCACGCTCAAGGGCTACGGCATAGACCACATGCACAACGCCGTCACCGCCGCCGGCGCCATCATGTGCTACCTCGAAATCACCCAGCACACCCGCACCGGCCACATCACCACCATACGCCGCGTCGAGGCCGACAGCTACGTCCGCCTGGACCGCTTCACCGTGCGCAACCTCGAGCTCATCGCCCCCATGAACGACGACGGCACGTCGCTCCTCCAGGTCCTCGACCACACCTGTACGCCGATGGGCGCACGTATGCTCCGCCGCTGGGTGCTCTTCCCCCTGCAGCAGCCGGAGGCCATACGCCGGCGTCAGGACGGCGTAGAGCACTTCTTCCGCGACACCGCCTTCCGCGACCTCATCGCCGAGGAGATGGCCAAGGTGGGCGACCTCGAACGCATCGTATCGAAGGTGGCCGTGGGACGCGCCAACCCGCGCGAGATGCAGCAGCTGCGCTACGCCCTCGAGAGCGTCGCCACGATACACCGCGCCTGCAGCGAGGCCGGCAGCGAGGAGATACGCCGCCTGGGCGAACGTCTGGACGACTGTGAAGAACTCACCGCACGCATACGCCGCGAACTGCGCCCCGACCCGCCCATAGCCAGCGGCCGACCGGGCGTCATCGCCGACGGCGTGGACCCCGACCTCGACGAACTGCGCGCCATATCGGCGCAGGGCAAGGACTACCTGCTAAGCATACAGCAGCGTGAGAGCGAAGCCACGGGCATCGCCAGCCTGAAAATTGGCTACAACAACGTCTTCGGCTACTACATCGAGGTGCGCAACACCTACAAAGACCTCGTCCCCGACACCTGGATTCGCAAACAGACGCTGGCGCAGGCCGAGCGCTACATCACCGAGGAACTCAAACAGTATGAGGAGAAGATTCTCGGCGCCGAAGACCGCATCCTCGTCATCGAAGCGCAGATATACGCCCGTCTGCTCGAGGCTGCCACGGGCTTCATCGCCCTGCTGCAGCGCAACGCGGCGGCGCTCTCTGAGATCGACTGCCTCTACGCCCTGGCCTATACGGCGGGCCTTCACCGCTACGTCCGCCCCACGATAGACGACGGCCTCGTGCTCGACATACGCCAGGGCCGCCACCCCGTCATCGAGACGCTCATGCCGCCGGGCGAGGACTATGTGCCGAACGACATCCTGCTGGACAGCAACGGACAGCAGATCGTCATCGTCACCGGTCCCAACATGGCGGGTAAGAGCGCCCTGCTGCGCCAGACAGCGCTCATCACGCTCATGGCGCAGATGGGCTCGTTCGTACCGGCGGCAGCGGCCACAGTAGGTGTGGTCGATAAGATATTCACCCGCGTCGGTGCCAGCGACAACATCTCCGTGGGCGAGAGTACCTTCATGGTGGAGATGACCGAGGCTTCCAATATCCTCAACAACCTCACCGCGCGCTCCCTCGTGCTCTTCGACGAACTGGGCCGCGGCACGTCCACCTACGACGGCATCTCCATAGCCTGGGCCATCGTGGAGTACCTGCACGAGAATCCGGCGGCGCATGCCCGCACCCTCTTCGCCACCCACTACCACGAACTCAACGAGATGGAGCGCCTCTTCACGCGCATCCGAAACTGGAACGTCTCGGTCATGGAGCGCGACGGCCGCGTGGTCTTCCTCCGCACGCTGCGTCCGGGTGGCTCGGCCCACTCGTTCGGCATCCATGTGGCGCGCCTGGCAGGTATGCCGACAGCCATCGTGCGCCGCGCCGAAACCGTGCTGCAGGCCCTCGAACAGACCACCATGGGCGAGACCCGTGTGGCTTCGCGTAGCGACGACGATACCGCCGCCACCCCTGCCGATAACGCCGATGGCGCCGCCACAGAGGCGTCTGCCGGCGCTTTGGCCGGCGCCGTACGCCGCATGGTCAACCGCGCACAGAATAACGACGGCACCACGCAGCTCAGTTTCTTCCAGCTCGACGACCCCGTGCTCAGCCAGATACGCGACGAGATTCTCCACACCGACATCAACGCCCTCACGCCCCTCGAAGCCCTCAACAAACTCAACGACATCAAGTCGATCCTCACGGGCAAGAAATAGCGGCGGTGCGCCTCCGTAGCCCTACATAGTGCCCCCTCGTTCCCCGCCGGTACGGCAAAAGGAACGAGGGGGCACTGTATGATAACCGCGGAGAGACCGCTGCTATGTAATAGTGAAGAAAAAACTATGTATAATCCTCGCCCAGTTTGACGAGCACCTCGCCCGCGATACGGCGCGCCAAGGCCGGGTCGTTGTTGGGGCATACGAGGAGCATGTTGCCGCGCAGCGACACGATATAGCCGTCGAGGCCCTGGATGAACGCTGCCGTATTGTCGGGCAGACTCACCGTCGTGTTGTGGCAGCCCTGCAGCAGGGCTTGCGAACCATGGAGCACGGCGTTGCCGTCGGCATCCTTGTGCGCTGTTTGGTAAATGTCGGGCCAGCAGCCCAGGTCGGCCCAGCCGAAGCCACCCTCCTTAACCACCACGTTCTCACAGCGGTCCAGTACGACCATGTCGAGCGAGCGGTGTAGGCTCGACGGATAGTGTTTCTTCACAATTTCCAACTCTTGAGCAAGCAGCCGGTCTCGCACACCGCCGTCATCCTTCGACAGTTGCAGTTCGCTGTGTGCGCCGACGAGTTTGAGCATCGTCTCGTTATGCCAGAGAAACAGCCCCGTGTTCCAGAGAAACTCGCCGCTCTCCACAAAGAGGCGGGCATAGTCGGGCGCCGGCTTCTCTGAGAACGACTTCACCATGAAGTGGTCGCCGCCGTTGACGGGCTGGCCCATCTGGATGTAACCGTAGGCCGTGTTGGGCGCCGTCGGCTTGACGCCGATGGCCAGAAACTGGCTGTGCGTGGCTACAAACTCCAATCCCAGGCGAATCTGCTCAATGAAGCGGTCTTCACCCATGATAAGGTGATCGACCGGCGTGGCCACCACGTTGGCGTCGGCATCGAGGCCGGCGATGTGGCACGCAGCCCAGGCCGCCGCCGGCGCCGTGGACAGCTGTACCGGTTCTGCCAGGATGTTCTCCTCCGGCAGGTCAGGCAACTGCTCTTTGACCGTATTTACATAATCTACGAACGTGGATATCAGGATATGCTCAAGCGGGATGATGCGGGCAAAACGGTCGAACGTCTGCTGCAGCAACGTGCGCCCCGTGCCGAAGAAATCGAGAAACTGTTTCGGCATCTCCCGACGGCTCGTAGGCCAAAGGCGTTGGCCAATGCCGCCAGCCAGAATAATGCAGAAATTATGGTTCATAAGCAATGGTTTTATGAAATAACGGAAGAGCACCGGCCCTTCACCCGCTAAGTTAAATATAAAAGCCCAAATGCCGCCCCTTGACCTGTGAAAAGACTACAAAAAAAAGACTTTTTCACAAGCCGGCTTGGTCCATTGCCGAAAATGGCGTAACTTTGCCCTGCAAACTTGCCCCGGCACCTCCCTTCCCTTTGCGCTACGGATTCCATGCAGCACGAAGGACAGGCAATAAGCGCGGGCAAGCCAAGCAGCCATGCCCAGATGGCGGAATCGGTAGACGCGCTGGTCTCAAACACCAGTGGGGCAACCCGTGCCGGTTCGACCCCGGCTCTGGGTACAAACCGTGGAGAAGAGCAATCTTCCCCACGGTTTTCTTTTGCCCCTACTTTAGAAAGATTTCAGCCCTATCTTGCCCCTACTTTAGAAAGAAATCGCCCCAAACTTGCCCCTACTTTAGAAAGATTTCAGCCCTATCTTGCCCCTACTTTAGAAAAAGGGGCTATCTTTGCAACGTGACAAACCATTAATAATGATATGTTTGCAAGAGACTTGATAGGACCTTTGCGGAAGTGGCGCGACAATCCCCGCCACAAGCCGCTCGTGCTACGAGGCGCCCGGCAGGTCGGAAAGACCACGCTGGTCAGGACTTTCGGCGAAGAGTTTGACGTGTTCATCCCGCTCAATCTGGAAACAGACGATGCCCTTCTGTTCCGGCGCTTCACCAACGTGCACGACCTGTGGCAGTATCTATGCCTCAAGCACCACATCGTACAGCAGGACAGCAACCGGACCATACTGCTGTTTATCGATGAGATACAGGAAGAACCACAAGCCGTGGCTATGCTTCGCTATTTTTTTGAATCGTTACCCCAGGTACACGTCATCGCTGCAGGAAGCCGCCTACAGAGCCTGATGAAGCAGCACGTTTCCTTCCCTGTGGGGCGTGTGGAATATATGACCTTACGCCCCTGTTCTTTTGTCGAGTTTGTCAACGCCAAAGAAGGGCCCGAGTGGGCCGACATGCTTCGCAACATATCCGTACCCGCCTTCATGCACGACGATATGATGGCGGCTTTCAATACCTATGCGCTCATTGGCGGTATGCCGGAGGCTGTCAGCGAATACGTTGCAAACCGCGACCTGCAAAGACTTTCTCCCATATTCAGCGCATTGCTGAATAGCTACAATGAAGATGCCGAAAAGTTTGCCCACAATGCCGGAGAAGTAAAAATACTGCGGCACATTCTGCAGACGGCTTGGCTGTCGGCAGCAGAAACCATCACTTTCGCAAAATTCGGCAACAGCACCTTCACCTCCACACAGATACACGACGGCATGGACCTTCTCGAAAGGGCCTACCTGCTGTCGCTTGTCTATCCCGTCACCACCACAACGGCTCCCGCGCTGCCTGCCACACGACGCGCCCCAAAACTGGTCATGGTTGATTCAGGACTGACCAATTTCCGTGCCGGCATCCAATTGGAATACCTGCGCAACAAGAATCTCCTCGATACATGGCGGGGAAGGGCTGCCGAACACATCGTAGCACAAGAACTATGCATCGTGCACGATAGGCATTACCGCGACCGGCAGTATTTCTGGATACGCGACAAAAAAGGCTCGACGGCAGAAGTAGATTTCATCTGGCAGGAAGGAACGGATATTATCCCCATCGAAATCAAAGCCGGCACAAACGCCCACCTGCGCTCACTGCATGCCTTCGCCAATAGCGCGGAACGGCATGTAGTGGCCATAAGGGTATGGAACGGCCCTTTCTCCATACAAGACATCGCGACGCCCTCGCCCGAAAGCAAACCCTTCCGCCTTATCAACCTCCCATTCTACTACGTCGGGCAAATTGACCGCGTGATAGCGGCCTACGCCACGTGCTGACCGCACCACCTGCGCCCCACCCTATCGTCACCACCCACCCCAGCCGACACCGACGCAAAAAATGCGCCGCATGTTTCGCCATTTGCCAAAATCGTCGTATCTTTGCACCACATAACGTATGCACCGCATGCGCCGGACTTGTAGCTCAGTTGGTTAGAGCAACAGACTCATAATCTGGAGGTCCTAGGTTCAAGCCCTAGCTGGTCCACTATGAAAATCAAGCACCTACAGCGCCCTGTACGTGCTTGATTCTCTTTCTATAGGCCGCCTCTCATATTATCCTCCCCAGCCGTGTACCGGCAAAAGCCTTGTTGTACAGTATGTCAAAGACCTCTTTTGCCCGTCAGCGGCAACGCCCATATTGGCCACGTTGCCGCTGAAAGGCGATACAATAGCGAGAAACAATGGTTAGAAACATTATGTCAGTTTACCTGACAGCCCGTAAATACGCCCGCCAGTGCGGTCAGTATGGCGATGAGTGCCTGTATGGCGAGGCCCCAGGGATTGCGCTTGGGATTGCCGGAGGGCGTGGAAGAGAGTAGGGGAGAAGTGCTACGCTGTGTCATGGTTTTGTGTTGGTTTTAATGATTAATCGATAGGTTTAGGTTTCACTCATGATGACAGGGCGCGCTTGTTTGTATGAGTCCGTCCTCCCACCTTCTGCGCCGCGGCATCCCGGGAATTGCACCGCGCTGTCGGCCGGTGGGCCATGTACGGGGAGAGGAGGCAGTGTGTAACGCAAGCGCCCTTTCACACTGCAAAGTTATGGCGGTGCGAAAGGGCGCTTCATGTTATTGGCCGGTGTGCAATGGCCATCGGCCGTGCTTCTCGTGCGGTTTTATCTCTGTAAAACCTTAGCGCTTAACGTGGTGTATCCGTCGGTGGCCTTGACCACATAGGCGCCTTTTTCCATGGTGGGCAACACGATGGTGCCGTGGGCGGCCTCGGCCTGGAAGCGGCTGACGATGCGGCCCATCATGTCGGTCATGCTGACGCTCACCTCGCCGTTGAAGGCGCAGAGGTCGATGCACGGCGTGCCGTTGACCATGGTGACGAAGGGGCGTTCGGCCGTTGCCGTGGCGTCATGGATGGCGTCGGGCTGCGTGCGGGGCTTATAGAAGCGGACGTAGTCTATATAGTAGGTCAGGGGGAAAGCCGTCTTGTCGATGCCGTCGCCGTCCTTGAGGGCCAGGTTGAGGAGCAGGAACATCGGCGTCTTGAAGGGGTTTTCTACCTTGCAGAACGAGCCTACGGGCTGCACCGTGCGCGCGAGGGACGTCACGTTGAGCAGTTCGTCGTCCAGATAGAGGCGGATGGAGAGGCTGTCCCAGTCCATGCGCCAAATGTGGTACTTGTCGCTCCAGTTGGGGTCTTTGTCCGTAAAGTGGGTGAACGGTGTCTTGACCGTGCGCCACTGGCTGGATCCCGTAGCGTTGCTCCATGCCACGTTGGCCAGGATGCTCTTGCTGTAAAACTCCAGGATGTCCACCTCGCCGCAGGCCGGCCATGAGCCGTTGGTCTCGGGGTAGCCCTTGCACCAGATGGCGGGCCATGCGCCGCTCGTGGTGGGAATCTTGGCGCGTATCTCCATGCGGCCGTACAGCAGGTCCTGCTTATGGGTGGTGATGACCGACGATGAGGTGTAGTAGGCGTACTGTCGGTTTTCCTTCCACGACGAGGACGAGGGTTTGTAGTTGGGGTTGGCCACGGTGTCGATGCGCGCCGTGATGACCAGGTTACCGTCCTTGCAGATGGCGTTGTCGGGCTGGTACCACTGCGGCTCGCTGTTGCGCACGAAGCCGCGCTCATAACTCCAGTTGTCTTCGTTCAGGCGTCCGTCCGTGTCAAACTCGTCCGCCCATACCAGTTCGTAGCCCGTCGCATCGTCCGTGGCGGCGTTGAGGTCGTTGTCGCTGACGGGGTCGAAGTGCCATACCGAAGCCGAGTTGAGGTTGACCGTGCGCCAGGCTACGATGACGCCAATTTTGTCGGCGTGGACGGGGTTTTTCGTGCCCTCGCGGATGAGGAAGGCGCGCTGTTCGCCCAGAGAGTTGAGGCTGAAGCCCGTGCCCTGTGCGACCTGGTCCTGCGACGTCACCTTGGCGCTCAGTTCGCCCGTGTTTCGCATGTAGCGGCCTGTGGCCTTGTTGACCACCTTCAGGGCGCTGCCGCCGGCCGTTGCCTTGACGAATTTCCACATGGCGCGGGGCGAGGCCGAGCGGTCGTTCCACTTCAGTTGCTCACCGCTACTGGTACTCATGTCATAGATGACGGCATCCTGACAGTAGGACATCGAGGGTCCCGACACGATATAGTACCAGTATTATTCTCCTCGTCGCTGACTTTCACGCCGTTGACGGCGGCCTGATAGGTCTTGGTGGCCTCCGTGATTTCTTCCGTCGTCGTGGCGGCTTCTATGGCCCGGGCGAAGGCTGTGCGGGCATCGGCGGGATAGCAGCCGGGGGCATCGCCTTCGGCCGTGCGGTTGTTCAGCAGGTCGCGTGCGTCGGCCTTGGCGGCGTCAAGGGCATCGTCGGCGATGGCGAAGAGGGTGGGGGAGGAGGCCAAACCGGCCACCGGCATCGCGAAAAGGGCCGAAAGGGCCAGAGCCGTGGTCACAATGCTGCGAAGGGTGTAGTGGTGTTTCATACGAAAATGGTTTAGTTAGGCGTTCTGTCGATGTAGTATTTCTCTGCTGCAAATTTACAGCAAAAAAATAGGACAGCGTTTTCAGCGTGTCCTATTTTCCAACTCATTTTTTTGTGCCGGACAGAGATGTCTGCGCAGCGTTATTTCTGCCCGTATTCCTCTATCTTCCAGTCGGTGATGGTGTGCTGCTCGGCGTCGAAGTTGATGGCCACCTTGACGATGGGGCGGTTGTCGAGGGCGAAGCGTGCGGCGTAGTCCTTGCGGTCCATCTGGTCCATGGCGGCCCGGGCCGACTTGTTCAGTTTGAGCTCGAAGAGATAGAGCGCCCGGTCTGTGCGCAGCACCATGTCCACGCGGCCGGTGGCCGTGCGCACCTCGACGTCGGCGAAGTAGCCCGTGACGAGGGTGAAGATGATGTAGAGCACCTGCTGGTAGTGGCCCTCGCTGTTGGCGTCGTTGCAGTAGGGGACGGTGAGGAGGAAGTCGCGGAGCAGGGTCAGCGCACCATCTATGTCGCCAAGTGTGAGGCGCTGTGCCATGCGTCGTGCCGTATTGTCCACCACGAGGCTGTCGGGCGTGATGTACGAGGGGATGAGCGAGCGTGTCAGACCGATGCGCACCTCCTGGTTGGGAATGTCGAGGGTATAGAAGTCGAAGTCCTCGTCATAGTCCTTGATGGTGATGTAGCCGCTTTGGTAGAGTAGGGGAAGGATGCTGGTGGCTGACTCGGTGGGGGCATCGAAGTCGCAGGCGAGGGCCTCGATGCGCTTGATGTCGGTGAAGACGTTGCCAAATTTTCTCAACAACTCTACCAGAAAGGTCGTCGTGCCGCTCTCGTACCAATAGTTTTTGAGCATCCGGTCCTGCATGGCGTTGAGCAGGCTGAAGGGATTGAAGATGTCGGGCGAGGGCCATGTGAAGTGGTAGCCGTCGTACTGCCGTCGGATGGCCGCCAGGGCCTCGTCGCGCGTGAGGTGCTTGGCCTCGGCCAGACGGTCCAGATAGGGCGCCATCTGCGTGACCACCTCCTCCTCGGTGATGCCGCAGACGGCGGCAAAATCGGGTAGCATGGAGATGTTCTTCAGGTTGTTGAGGCCGCTATAGATGGTCTGTGGCGCGAACTTGGTGATGCCCGTCATGAAGACGAACTTGAGATAGGGGTCGGCGGCCTTCAGCGGCGAGTAGAAGTTGTCCATGATATGGCGCAACTTTTCCAACTGTTCGTCTGTGTAGGTCACGTCGAGCAGCGGCGCGTCATACTCGTCGATTAGTACCACCACCTGCCGGCCCGTCTGCCGGTAGGCCGCCTGAATGAGGGTGGCCAAGCGCAGGTTCGTGTCAACACTGTTGGATGTGAGCCCGAAGCGAGCCTCGTTCTCATCCAGAAGGTGGTGCAGATACCGCTCCAGTTCTTCCTTTTCCAGGTGCTTGGCCTGCGACATGTCGAAGCGCAGCACGGGATATGCCGTCCAGTCCTTCTCCACGCTGTCGATGTAGCAGCCCTTGAACAGCTCGCGGCGCCCCTCGAAATAGGCTTGGAGTGTGGAGACCAGCAACGACTTGCCGAACCGACGTGGGCGGCTCAGAAAGATGTACTTGCTCGCTTCGAGCATCTTGGGGATGAAGGCCGTCTTGTCGATGTAGAGGCAGTCATTGCCTACCACCTCGCTGTAGGTCTGTATGCCGACGGGCAGGCGTTTGAGTGCGTTGGTTTCCATAGCGGGGGATGTCTTTGTACAGGCCAAATTTACAAAAGTATTTTCATACGGGAACGCCGGATGGCGACACTTTTCCCAGCGTATCGCTATGACGCGCCTTCCACCCGGTGTGCAAAACGCTTCTTCACATTTGTTAACCCCGAGAATGCCCGCGAAACCCACCCGCAGCCCCCGCGGCCGGATATAGCGCAAGCACGAGGCCTTTGTTTTATGCCGCTTTTGGGAAAAATCATGGTTCACACCACCTCCGGCGTTAAATTCCCTGAAAATTCTCCAAGAGAAGCCTGAAAACGGCCCTCTTTTTCCCGTCGCAGACCATGCGTTTGGGGCACGACAGTAAGCGTTACAGGATTTTCTCTCGCCCAAACAGGAAAATCTCTCGCCCTAACCGCAGCGCCGGCATACGTTTTTCGCCCCTCGTCCCGCCTTTTGCCTTCTCTTTGCCCCGCCGCGGCGCTTCACGTTATTAGCGGCAAAATTCACGTTATGGAGAGAGTGTGCAATAATTTCCGTCATGGCGACAACGGGAACAACCTATACAACCATGCAGTTGTTCTCGTTGTTTACGTTGTCGTGTTTCTTCGTATGAACGACAACCGGAACAACACGGTCAACAAACCAAGTTGTACCCGTTGTTTATGTTGTCGTGTATTTTTGGGGGACGACAACAGCAACAACTTATACAACAATGTAGTTGTTCTCGTTGTCGTGTATTTTTATTTTGGACGACAACGGGGACAACCTTTACAACCATGCAGTTGTTCTCGTTGTTATAGTTGTCGTGTATTTTTATTTTGGACGACAACGGGAACAACCTATACAACCATGCAGTTGTTCTTGTTGTTTATGTTGTCGTGTATTTTAGTATGAACGACAACCGGAACAACACGGTCAACAAACCAAGTTGTACCCGTTGTTTACGTTGTCGTGTTTTTTAGTATGAACGACAACAGGGTCTGCCATAACAACGGGACAACAGCGATTAGTCGTTTTGCACCGGATGCTCGAGCAAGTCTGCCATTATCTCAGTTGTTTTTTGTAGATTTGCGCAAACAAGGAAAATGCCGTCTATGGCAAAGTTAATGTGGGCGCCGTCACAGACAACAAGAGAAAGCAGACAATGGAACAGAATAAAGCGTTGTGCGATATAGAGCATAAGGATTATGCCGAAATACTGCAACATGCCGTTGCGGTAATAGAGCATGCACGGATAGAGACGGCCAAGCATGTCAACATCAATGTAGCTTCTGCATATTGGGAGATTGGCAAACTGCTCCATGAACGCAAGATTGAAAGCGGGCATGGCGACAGAGTGGTCAAGAGGCTGTCGGAGGACTTGAAGGAGCGGTATCCCAAGATGGGTGTTTCTCCACGACAGCTTTGGAACATGAAGAAGTTCTTTCAGCGTTATGACGGGCATGATGAAAAAGTGCTACGCTCCGTAGCACTTTTGCCTTGGTCACACAACCTTCTACTATTGAGTAAAGGACTGAACGATGACGCCACTTTGTATTACTCACAGGAAACGATTGAAAAAGGTTGGAACCGTGATTTGCTACTCAATGCCATCAAGATGAAGATGTACGAGTCACAGTTGGAAACAAGGGTAGATAATAATTTCGAGCGCACACTTCCTGCTAAACAAGCATGTTATGCCAACGAGGTATTCAGTAGCAGCTATAATCTAGGGTTCTTGGGTGTAACAAGCCCAATCTTGGAGTTGGAACTAGAAGATCGCCTTGTAAAGGCAATCACACGGTTCCTTATGGAACTCGGCAATGGCTTCACGTTCATTGGCAATCAGCATGTGTTGGAATATTATGGCAAAGAGAGCAAAGTGGATATGCTTTTCTTCCATCGTGGCTTGCGCTGCCTTGTGGCTATCGACCTAAGAGGCAGTCAGCAGACGGGCGTGCTGGTGTCGAAAGTGGCCGCTCGGTTCAAACCGTTGGCCGTAAATATCCTAGCACAAGGCGACGAGAATGCTGTCCATTGGTTTCTGGAGGATAAAACCGACGTACGCTCTTCCAACTATCTTGAAGACGCGGCCACAGAGATACAAGTGCAGGGCCTTGAATTGGATTTCGTCTGTGTGCTGTGGGACGCAGATATGCGTTACATAGACGGACATTGGGAGTTTTTCAAATTTAACGGAAAGAACAAATGGACGCCTGTGGCCGACACGCCTAATGGTCAAGAAGAGAAGAAGTACATGCTGAATGCCTATCGCGTACTTCTGACCCGTGCACGTCAAGGCATCGTAATATGTGTGCCGAAGGGCAACAGCAGGTTGACGCCGGAGGGATTTCCTGAGGACCCGACACGATTGCCGGCGTTCTATAACGGCACATACGCCTATCTGAAATCATTGGGCATAGAGGAAATATGATGGACACACGTAAAACCATAGAGGTCGTCGCCGCCGTCATCGTTAAGGACGGCAAGTACTTCGCCACCCAACGCGGGTATGGCGAATGGAAGGACTGGTGGGAGTTTCCGGGAGGGAAGATGGAGCCGGCCGAAACGCCGGAAGAGGCTTTGCGGCGCGAGATTAGCGAAGAACTGACCACAGAGATTGACGTCGGCGCGCTGCTCACAACGGTGGAGCACGACTACCCCGGGTTTCACCTCACGATGCACTGCTATCTCTGCACAATCGTCAACGGTCAGCTGTCGCTCCTTGAGCACGAAGATGCCCGCTGGCTGACGAAGGAAGGTCTTCATACCGTAAAATGGCTGCCGGCGGATGAGCGGGTGATTGAAGAACTAATTGCCAAAGACGCAAAGTGAATCAATAGGAAATGTTTGCCCCAAGCCCGGGGCGACCGAAGGGAGCACCACCCCGGAGAGGCCGCCGGAGCTATCCACGCGCTGTAAGTGCAAAAGCCATAGTAGAGGCTGACGCGCTCGCTAAGCGGACATGTATCGCTTCAACCATCGCCCACCGGGGGCGCTGCCCCCTCTTCGGGCTTTTGCACTTACAACGCGACGCGGGCACGTTGCGTTACCCGGGGTGTCGCTCACTACGTTCGCTTTACCCCGGGCTTGGTGCTCGCCCTCCTGCGGAGGTCGAGGAGGGTGTGTCAAAATGCAAATTTTGACGCACACGCGAAGGTGCGTCAGAATGGTTAAGATGCAAGGCGCTGAGGATGAGGGCGTCGGAAGTGTACTGAAGTACATGACCAAGCCCGAAGACGATAGCAACGCAGCAGATTGGCCATTATGACACACCGTCTGCCCCTCAAACATCGTTGTAGCCGTCAACGCTGCCGGCATGTATCAACATTACAAAAACGAAATCTGTAGTACCCACGCGAAAATCGTCAATACGTAACTACTTGACGTGTAAAATAATATCGGACGATAGGCGTTGAAGTTGGGATAGCGGGCCCCGTCGCTCAACCATCTTCATTTTGACACACCCCTCGCCACCCCCGCAAAACTGTTACCGGACAGCAATAATTGAAAAAAGGTTATGGATTGAAATCGCCCTCTGCGGCCACTTTTCTGAAAAAGCAGGTGTCGCAGAGGGCGAGATTCCTATCGGACGGCGCGTGCCGTCGCTGCCGGAAGTGGCAGGGGGTTAGAAGGTGATGCGATAGTAGATGTTCGGGAAGGAGAGTTCGGCATCGGTGGTGTCGATGCGGTTGTACTTATAGTTGTACGTCTCGCAATAGGGCGGCTTGGCGTTGGTGAGGTTCAGCGCTTCGATGGCGATGGTGTGGTCGCAGCGTTTGCCGGCTATCTTGTAGCTTACGGTGAGATCGACGGTGGGCAGCGCGTCGTAGCTCTTGCTGAAGGCTTCCTTGTCTTTGAGCACGACGTCGGCCTCGATATGTCCGGCCTCGTAAAGGGCCTTGGTGGCGTCGAGGTCGGCCGGGGTGCGGCGCAGTCCGCCCTGCATGGTAAACTTGGCATTGACGCTCAACACATTCTGCTTGTTGCGGCCGAGCATCCATTCCTTACCGCCCAACAGCTTGACGAGGTAGGTACGATTGTAGCGGGTATTGCGCCACACGCCATCCATGGCTTTGTATTCTGACTTGTAGAGCGAGCCGTTGATCATGCCGTACCATCCGCCGCTCATGTAGCGCTCAAGGGTGACGTCGATGCCGTAGTTTCGGCCTTTGCCGGCGTTGGTCAGGGCTTTATCCACGTAGTACTCGCGGCGGTTGAGCACGCAATAGGTGCTGTTGATGTCGTTCTCGACGGGCAGGTCGTAGAGATACTGGTAGTAGGTCTCCACGCGGAGGTTCATCTTGTCGCTGAAGCGGTGCATCCATGAGAGGAGGAAGTGGTGTGCCTTGCTCATGTCGAGGTTTTGGTTGGCATACTTGCCGTTCTCGTCCTTATAGAAATAGACGTCCATCTTCTCGAGTTTGCTGTGGAGGCCGTAGCCCAGCGAGAAGGCGTTGGCATGGCCGGGATTCCACTGCAGGGCGGCACGCGGCTCGATGGTATGCTCCTTGGTGAGGCGGAAGTGCTCGCTGTTGACGCCGAAGTTGAAGGTCATCCAGCGGTTCCATTTCCACGAGTTGGAGAGGTAGGCGGTGAGCAGTCCGGTATGGCTGTCGGCGCCATAGACGGGACGCAGCGTGTTGGCTCCTACGGCATCGGCCATATTGAGGTTGAGGTCGAAGTAGTACTCGCTATAGTTAACGCCCACTTTGGAGAGGAAGGCTTCGGAGAAGCGCTTCTGCAGGCCCATCTGCGCGGTAAGCTGCTGGTTTTTCTGCCGCATCTCGGCATACTTGGGGAAGGTGTGCTTGTCGGCGCTCACGGGGGCGTTGCCGTAGTAGTAGTTGGCATAGTAGTCGTCGCCGTCGTTCTTGAAGAGCGAATAGGCCACGGCGGTGTTCCACTTCCATCCCTTGCCCAGGTAGATGTTGTGCGTCAGACCGCCGACGAACATGGTCTGGCGCGACTCGAGATACTCCTGGTCATAGACCGTCTCCCACTCGTCGAAGTCGGGCACATCGTTCCAGTACTTATCCTTCATGCCGAGGCCGAAGATGGCAAAGTTGCCGGCCTTTTGGGTGGGGAAATTGAGCTTGAAGTTAAGGTCTTGGAAGTCGGCCTGGTCGCCATCGGTAGAGAGGACGCCGATTTCGCGTGCCAGCGTGGTGAAGGAGTAGCGATAGTTGAAGATGTAGGATGCGCCTGTCTTGCGGCTCAACGGCCCTTCGCTGCTGCCTACGATGCCGAGGCTGCCGAGCTGGAGGGCGTGGGTGAACTTCTGGGTGTCGCCCGCCTTGAGGTGCATGTCCATCACGCCCGAGAGGGCATTGCCATACTCTGCTGTCATGGCGCCGCTGTAGAAGTCGGAGTTGGCCAGCACGTTCGAGCTCAGGGCGCTGACAACGCCTGTGCCCATGCTAAAGGCATCGGTGAAGTGGTTGGGGCTGTTGATTTCGATGCCCTCCAAGCGCCACGAGAGGCTCTGCGGGGCATTGCCGTGTACGGAGATACCGTTGTTGTCGGGGCTGCCTGCCACGCCGGCAAACGAGGTGACCAGACGGGCGGGGTCGCTGTAGCCGCCGGCATAGCGGCTGGCCTCCTCCATGCTGAGCATACGGGCGCCGACAAGGGCCCAGGGGTTGACGGCCTTCTCTTTGGTCACGGTGGGGCGCACCACAATCTCGCCCAGCATCTTGGTGATCTCATTGAGGGCGAAGTTGACAACCACCTCCTTGTTGCCCGCAATCAGCACCTCCTGCACCTCCATAGGTGCGAAGCCCAGAACCTTCACCTCAACGTTGTAACGTCCGGGGACAATGTCCTTTATCGTATAGTTACCCTCCTCATCGGTGGTCGCATTGGTGGAGGAGCCCTTCAGTATGACGGTAGCCCCGACGATGGGCTGGCCGGTTTCGGCCTCGGTCACCACACCACGCAAGGACTGTGCATAAACACTTGCGCTGCCCGGCAGGAGCAACCCCGCCAAGAGCAGGATCCAATAGCATACTTGTCGTTTCATACTCTATTCTTCAGGTAGTGTTTCACTTAGTGTGTCTGAGGTGAGTTCACTCAAGTCTGTAGCCCTCAGATGACGATGCAAATCTAATTATTTCTTCTCATTATTTCGTTGTTCTATTATAAAAATAGTAAATCTATTATAAAAAAAGTAAATTTGTAGTGTAGCCGGACGAGGAAACGGGCTCTGCTGAGGAGCAACCCGTCAGCAACAAGGCTATGCCCACACTGGAAACATTTGGATTATAGGAGCCGTCTCCGTTGAGGCGGTTCCACTGTTTATAGGAGGGCCGTTCCGCTAAGAAA
>JALEZQ010000100.1 GCA_022772475.1 Bacteroidales bacterium
GGAGTGGCTGAGTTTTCTATGGCTCTATGAGGATTCTTTTTCATCTCCTTCTCTGTCAGTCGCACATGGATGTCTTTGAATCCAAGCGTATGGATATAATTCTCTACTGCATCCGGCTGTCCGCATGATGCAAACAAAAGGTCGCAAGCATTATTGTCGCTCTGCTGCAAAGACCATTCTATTAACTCTGTAAACGTGAAATAACGCGCACCTTCAAATTTTGACAGCATGGGCGACCATGTCTCAGCGTCCAGACTATCCTTGTGTACAAGAACAGAGTCGCTCAGTGACAGACCTTTTTTGTGCAAGTAGTCTGCTACGTATAAAGCCTGTGGAAATTTCATGACGCTGTGCATGGCAAAAACACTATCCTCCTGATGACCGCAATATAAATCCCCATTCATAATGCTTGCCCCATATGAAAAACAAAGGGATTGACCTTTCGCCCCTGTAGTCTGGATGTAAGCTAAGAAAAAGGTGAGAAACATAAAGTGTTGCCAGATGAATGAAATTATCTTGTCTTTCATTTTTCTAAACCTTCTTTATGAACTTAGCCGGTATACCACCAACAACAGTTCTTGGTTCTACATCTTTCGTTACAACAGCTCCTGCTGCAACAACGGCTCCTTCACCGATGGTGACACCAGGACAGATGGTTACGTTTGCACCAAGCCACACCTTATTTTCAATACGAATCGGCTTGAAAGTCATGTCGCCACGGTGCTCAGGATTGGGATTGTGGTTGATGGTGCATAGGGTGGCGTTATGTCCTAACAGGCAATCATTGCCGATGAAAATGCCACCTTGATCCTGAAACTTACAACCGCTGTTGATGAACACACGCTCACCAATGTGGGTATTCTTTCCACAATCGGTATTGAAAGGAGGAAACATGCCGAATGTCTCTGGTACGTCAATGTCCCAAAGGTCGGAGAACAACTTTCTAAGCTCCTCTGGCGTGTGGTACTTATTATTTATCTCCATGGTAATGCGAATAGCCTCTTGCGCCATCCGGTGCATGAAGAGGTGGGCATCGCTACCAGCCACAACAGGATTTCCTGCTGCTATGTAATCTCTGTATTCTTGTACTGTCATATTTATTCAAAAGCAATTACGGCGCATGTTCCGCGCTCGCATTTCAGTTCGATGTAATAGTTGTTATCATCCACATAAAGAAGGGGAGTGAGTTCTTCGCTCTGACGTGCTGCTACTTTAGTTTCTTTTACTTACGCAATGCCAAGAAGCTCAATCTCAAAGATGAGGGTGGAACCTCCGGGGATGCCTGGCTGTGAGAATTTGCCATAACCCATCTCGGCAGGGATATAGACCTCCCATTTGTCGCCCACACACATTTGCTGCATGGCGATGATCCATCCCTCGATAAGGTCACACAGACGAATTGCCAAAGGTGCACCGCCACGGCTGCTGTCAAACTGCTTGCCGTCGATGGTACGTCCTGTGTAGTGGGCAGTAACTATGCTTCGAGGCGTAGGATGCTTTCCATCTGCCTTGCCCTCTGCCAATACCTTATAATATATTCCCTTGGGGAGCGGTTTCACTCCTGCTTCCTGTGCTTTTGCTGTAAGCCATTCCTTGTTGGCTTGTGCGTATTCTCTTTTATTCATGTTCATACGTTATTTGTTCGCAGATAAACCACCAAAGCAATCTGCATGATGATTATTACATTATGCCTTAAAACTTAAAATGTATGGGTTTTGCAAACTCATCTCTATTCTCCAGTCCCTTAACATGGCCGAGGTTGGTCATCCACCCGTCGATGTTTTTCAGATAGAAAACCTTGAAGATGGGGTTGTCTCGCATGTTCTTGTATAGCGCATTCACGATGGAACTCTTTTCTATGATGGCATCCCTAATGTCCAGCCTTTCCTCAAACATAACCTCAGCCGAGAAACGGATCCAAGGAGTATGCATCTCGTTCTTTTCCAGTTTGCAGCCGCAAAGTTCAATACAGGGATTGGCTTGCAGTTCTGCATAGACCTCCTTCTTAGAATTGGTGCAGAACCATAGTTTCCCATCCTCCAACACCATATACTGCATCGGACGAACCTTCGGCTTGCCGTCCAATCCTATTGTCGCCAAAAACTGGATGCCGATATTGTCCAGATAGTTGGCTAAATCACGTAATGTTATCTCTTGTTCCATAATGATATTTATCTTATAAACGGGTCAATTGTTGCCAACAGCTCTGCTCTTTGCACAACGCCGCTTGTTCTCCAAAGTACTTCTCCGTGTCTAAACAACATGAGTGTGGGCACAGACTGTATGCCATACTGGTTTGGTGTCACTCCATACTTGTCCACATCCACCTTGATGATGCGGATTCTGTCACCCAGCACTTCCTTCACCTGCTCCAAGATGGGGTGCATCATCTTGCATGGCTGACACCATGTGGCGAAGAAATCGACCAAGACCAGTTGGTCGCCTGATATAACGTCTTTGAATGTTTCCATCTTTATCTGTCTATTTCTGTGAATCGGTTAAATATCCTTCCGTCTCTTGTTATTTGCTCGAAAAACATCTTCTCGGGACGAACCCAGTATACTTCCTCACCATATAATGCTTGATATACTAAGGAAATACAATCATCCTATGAAAAACGTGGCATTTCTCACATTCTTAATATCTACTATTCTAAATGCCCAGATATGATACAACCGACAAACACAGTGTAGGGGCCGAGGGCATACGGATGCCACCCCACAGGGGTTGTCGGTTGCGCCGGTCTATCCTCTGGCTACCGCGCCATCTGCACCCTACCCTGCTCCACGTCGAAGAGGTGGTAATCGCGACGGGATGCCTCGAGGATATGGTCGAGATGACTGCGGTTGGTGTCGGTGATGAAAATCTGCCCGAAGTCGTCGCCCGAGACGTACTCCACCAGGCGTGCCACCCGCGAGGCGTCGAGTTTGTCGAAGATATCGTCCAGCAAGAGCATGGGCATCAGGCGGCTGCCGCAGTCGCGGAGGTAGAGGTATTGAGCCAGTTTCATGACGATGGTCCACGTCTTTGTCTGCCCCTGCGAGGCTTCGCGGCGCACGGGCTGGCCGTTGTAGAGCAGTGTCATGTCGTCGCGGTGCGGGCCATAGAGCGTATGGCCCACGATACGCTCCTTGGCGCGCCCTGTACGCAGGGCGTCGCGCAGCGCGCCATCGTCAACGGCAGGGGTGTAGGCCACGCTGACGGCGGCGGCCTCGGCATCGTCGGGACAAAGCGCCGGGTAAAGGCGGGCAAAGAGCGGGGCAAAGCGCTCGGCAAAGGCCCGGCGGCCGCGAACAATGCGGGCGCCATCGGCGGCCAGCAGTTCTTCGAGCACATCCATGACGCCATCGTCGGGCGGCGTCTCGGCCGAGAGCAGGGCATTGCGCTGCTCGCGCGAACGGTCGTAGCGCACAAGGGCAGCCAGATAGGCGGCATCGTGCTGCGAGATGACGGTGTCCATGAAGCGCCGGCGTGCCTCGGCGGCCCCGGTGACGAGCATCTCGTCGAAGGGCGAGAGCAACACCAGCGGCAGGCGGCCTATGTGGTCGGCAAAGCGGCGGCACACGTTGCCATCCACCCGGAAACGCTTGCGGCCGCCCACTTTCATGCTGCAGTTGACCTCCATGGTCAGTCCGTCAGCATCGGCATAACGGCCCTCTATCATGAAAAAGTCGGCACCGTGACGCACGTTATACATATCCTGCGGCGAGAGCACGCTTTTACAGAAGGAGAGGTGGTAGATGGCGTCCAGCACGTTGGTCTTGCCCATGCCGTTGGCTCCCACAAAGGCGTTGAGCTTTGGCGACAGACTGATTTCGGCCTGTGCCACAGAACGGTAGTTGAGCAATGTGAGATGGTTTAGAATCATGAGGCAGGAAATGGTGGATGGAAAACAAAGGATTGTTGCACAAAGTTACAGCCTTGGCCACGTCCGCACGCCAACTGCCGCAAATAATCGAGCGGGAAACATGCAGCGTGGTAAAAAAGAGAGGCAAAGGTTTGAGTATTCAGAAAGAAACCCTTAAATTTGCAGGCAATTTGCCGAAGGCCTGCATCAGCCACTGACGCCACCAAGCGGACGGCCTCGAAGCTGGAGCACGCAAGGCATGTTTAATGAAACAAAAAATCTAAATAGCACATACTCATCATGACAGACAACGCAAAGAACAACGCCAAAGGCACGGCAGCGCCTGCCGAAAGTCTTGTGGGACGTATCAAGCAAAACCCCAAAATGAAATGGCTCACGCTGGGCATCGCTGCCGCAGTGGTTGCCGTTGCCGGCTATATGCTTTACGGCAAATTCGTCAAAGGACCTGCTGAGGAAAAGGCGCAAATCCAGCTTAACGAAGGCATGCAGCTGATGCAGCAGGGCATCAGCCAGTATCAGATGGTAGCCCAGCTCGACGCCACACCCGACAGCGTGCTGCTGCCTACACTGAAAACGCAGGGCGTCATCAACGACAGCGTGCCTGCCGACTCTATCCCCGTCCTCATCAAGCAGTATCGCGACACGCAGAAGCAGTCTGTAACCATAGCCTTCGATCAGGCGCTCAAAGGTCAGCAGACCTTCCCCGGCCTCATCAAACTGGCCAAGGGCAGCGGTGCTCCCGCCAACGCCGCCACTTATCTGGCCGGCATCTGCTACTACTATATGGGCAACTACAAGGAGGCCATCAACGCCCTGGAAGACTTCTCGCCGAAGAGCGACGAGAGCATCTCGCCGATGACACTCTATGCTCTGGCCAACTGCTACGCTTGCGACAACCAGCTGGACAAGGCCGTTGACACCTTCAAGAAGGCTGCCGACAAGGCCGACAACGAAGCCATCAGCCCCGTATGCCTGATCGAAGCCGCCAAACTTCTAGAGAGCCAGAACAAGAAGGACGAGGCTCACGCCCTCTACGAGCAGGTGCAGACCGACTACCCGCAGTTTGGCAGCAACCAGAACGGCATGAACGGCGGCATGATTATGCCCACCGAGATTGAGAAGTATCTGGAACGCACGAAGTAAGGCAACCCCTCGTTTAGCGAACCAAGCCAAACACTTCATACAGCGAACCAAGCCACATAGCAAAGGGACTAAGAGCAGACCTGCGAAACACAAGTCTTTTCTTGGTCCCTCTTTCTATATTTCACACGCAACCATGTCCTCAACAAACTACAATTTCCTGCAGGAATCGTCTGCCGTCCCCGACACCAGCAATATGCGCTTCGGCATCGTGGTCAGCGAATGGAACAACCAGATTACCGACAAACTCCTTGAAGGCGCCATCGACACCCTGACGCAACACGGTGTGCCCGAAAGCAACATCACCATCGGCCACGTACCCGGCAGTTTCGAGCTCGTCTTCGGCGCCTCGCAGATGGCCAAGTTCGGCTACGTCGATGCCATCATCGCCATCGGCTGCGTCATCCGCGGCGACACGCCCCACTTCGACTACATCTGCGAAGCCGTCAGCCAAGGCATCGGCCAACTCAATGCCACCTGCGGCAAACCCGTCATCTTCGGCCTGCTCACCGTCAACAACATGGACCAGGCCATCGAGCGCACCACAGGCCCGCTGGGCAACAAAGGCAGCGAATTTGCCGTGACAGCCATAAAAATGGTGGATTACGCTTGGAAGTTGGAAAAATAATTCGTATCTTTGCATCACAAATCGAAAGCATGGGCAAATACCAGAGTGGCCAAATGGGGCAGACTGTAAATCTGCTGGCTTACGCCTTCGGTGGTTCGAATCCATCTTTGCCCACACAAGCAGCGCGAAACTCCTACACGAGTTGACGCGCTGCTTGCGTTATACACAGCCCCTTCATCCTCATCCACACTGCATCCATGACCCCCACCTGCCTCTCCATAGCCGGCTCAGACCCCTCGGGGGGCGCCGGCATACAGGCCGACATCAAGACCATATCGGCCTTAGGCTGCTATGCCGCAGCCGCCATCACCGCCATCACCGTACAGAACACCATGGGCGTACAGGCTGTGCACCCCTGTCCGCCCGACGTGGTGGCCGCGCAAGTCACTGCCGTTCTGACCGACCTGGAGACGCATGCAGTGAAGGTGGGGATGGCCGGCTCGTCAGACAATATCCGCGCCATCGCCGACACGCTGCGACGCCACCCGGTGCCCTTCGTCGTGACCGACCCCGTGCTCTTCGCCTCGTCGGGCCATCCTCTGTGTGATGCCGGGGGCGTGGAGGCCTTCTTAACCCACCTGTTTCCCGTGAGCACCCTCGTCACGCCCAACCTCTACGAACTGTTTGCCCTGACGGGCATCGAAGACATTGACCGGGCAGCAGCCGACCTGCTGCGTCGCGGCGGATGCAAGGCCATCCTGGTCAAGGGCGGACACCGCGAGGGTGTTCCCACCGACAGCCTCTATACGCTCGACGCGGGACGCCGTGACTTCCATGCCAAACGCATCGACACGCGGGCCGACCACGGCACGGGGTGCACACTCTCGTCGGCCATCGCAGCCAACGTGGCGCTCGGCCACCCCCTGCACCACGCCGTACTCATGGCCAAAGGCTTCGTGACCAAGGCGCTGAAAGCCGGCGCAACCATGTACATCGGACAAGGACGGGGCCCGATGAATCACTTTTTCAAGCCGAGAGCCCTCCGCGTGGAAGAAATAATGTAACTTTGCCACAGATTCCGCCCCTTCGGCCCCACGGACAGGGAGCGGACAGTCCAAAACGCTTTACATAATTAAGACATAACCATGAACGCATTTGTTTTTCCGGGACAGGGTTCCCAGTTTGTAGGTATGGGCAAGGACCTGTACGAGAAGCACCCCATCGCTAAAGAGCACTTCGACCAAGCCAACCGCATCTTGGGCTTTGACATCACCGACATCATGTTTGCCGGTACGGACGAACAGCTCAAACAGACGAAGGTGACCCAGCCCGCCGTCTTCCTGCACAGCGTCATCAGCGCCCTCTGCCTTGGCGACGACTTCAACCCCGCCATGTGCGCCGGCCACTCGCTGGGCGAACTGTCGGCACTGACGGCTGCCCGCTGTCTGAGTTTCGAGGATGGTCTGAAACTGGTGGCCGCCCGCGCCATCGCCATGCAAAAAGCATGCGAAGCCGTGCCCGGCACCATGGCCGCCATCATCGCCCTGGCTGATGAGAAGGTGGAAGCCATCTGCAAGGAGGTCAGCGAGGAGATGGGCCAGGTGGTTATCCCGGCCAACTACAACTGCCCCGGCCAGCTGGTCATCAGCGGTACGAAGGAGGCCATTGACGCCGCTTGCGTCCGCCTGAAGGAGGCCGGTGCCAAGCGCGCCCTCGTCCTGCCCGTCGGCGGTGCCTTCCACAGCCCCCTCATGCAGCCTGCCAAGGATGAACTGGAAGCCGCCATCGCCGCCACCACCTTCCAGGCCCCCATCTGCCCCGTATATCAGAACGTGGACGGAAAGGCCCACACCGAGCCCGAGGAAATCAAGGAGAACCTGATCAAGCAGCTCACGGCCAGCGTGCTTTGGACCACCGAAGTGAACAACATGGTGGCTGCCGGCGCCACCCACTTCACCGAATGCGGACCGGGCAAGGCGCTCCAGGGCATGATTGCCAAGATCTGCAAGGGCAACGATGCCATCACCATCAGCGGCGTTGCAGAGTAAGCGGCACGCCACAAACCCAAACAAACTTCCTGCACGCGGGGCTCAAGGCACATTTCAGGCGCCAAGCCCCGCGTGCCTTACCTACACCAACTGCGTATTGACGCCCCTACTCACATGACCGAACGCATACTTATTTACCAAGTGCTGCCCCGCCTGTATGGCAACAAGAATACCACCAACAAGCCCGGCGGCACCATAGAGGAAAACGGATGCGGCAAGATGAAAGACTTTACCGCTGCCGCCTTGGACCGCATCCGACAGTTTGGCTTCACCCACATCTGGTACACAGGCCTCCTGGAACACGCCACACAGACGGACTACAGCGCCTACGGCATACGCCGTGACAACCCCGAAGTGGTGAAAGGCGCCGCCGGCTCGCCCTATGCCATCAAGGACTACTACGACATCGACCCCGACCTGGCCACGGAGCCCGACAAGCGTATGCGCGAGTTTGAAAACCTCGTGAAGCGCACCCACCGCGCCGGTCTGAAAATGGTCATCGACTTCGTCCCCAACCACGTGGCGCGCCAGTATTTCTCGGACGCTCGACCCAAAGGCGTACGCGACCTGGGCGAAGACGACGACACGTCGAAAGGCTTCGACCCGGAGAACAACTTCTACTACATCTGCGGTCAGACCCTCCACTGCCCCGAGACGGGCATCCGCAGCGCCATGGGCCCCTACCGCGAATATCCCGCCAAAGCCACAGGCAACGACCGCTTCGATGCCTACCCGCAAATCAACGACTGGTACGAAACGGTGAAGCTCAACTACGGCATTGACTACATGAACGGCCGCTCGGCCCATTTCTCGCCTATCCCTTCCACCTGGCGCAAGATGACGGACATCCTGCTCTTCTGGGCCGCCAAGGGCGTCGATGCCTTCCGTTGCGACATGGCCGAGATGGTGCCCGTGGCCTTTTGGAACCACGCCATTGCGGCTGTGAAGAAAGCCTATCCGCACATCCAGTTCATCGCCGAGGTATATAACCCCGCCGAGTATGCCAACTATATCTACACGGGCCGCTTCGACTACCTCTACGACAAGGTGGGACTGTATGACACACTGCGCGCCGTCACGGCGGGCTACGCCCCGGCATCGGCCATCACCGGCTGCTGGCAGGCCGTAGAACCCTATCGCGAACACATGCTCAACTTCCTCGAGAACCACGACGAGCAGCGCATCGCCTCGCCCATGTTTGCCGGCGATGCGCGCAAAGCCATTCCCGCCCTCGTGGTCAGCGCATGTATGTTCACCAACCCCTTCATGGTGTATGCCGGACAGGAGCTCGGCGAACCGGGCATGGACAGCGAGGGATTCAGCGGAACAGACGGCCGCACGACCATCTTCGACTACTGGGGCGTGCGCACCCTGCAGCAACTGGCGGCAGGGGCTAAGAAACTGACCGACGAGCAGCAGGCTCTCTACGACACGTACCGGCGCATCGTCACGCTCTGCAACGAAAGCGAAGCCCTGCGGGAAGGACAGTTTCACGACCTTATGTACGCCAACCAGAGCAGCGCATACGCCTTTGACGCCCAAACGCAATACGCCTTTATGCGCGGCGGACAGAAGGAGAAACTGCTCATCGTGGCCAACTTCTCCAACCGAGCAGCAAGCATGGGCGTCTGCATTCCGCAACACGCATTCGACCACCTCAAACTGCGTCCGGGGCTGCGCAGTGCTGTAGATCTCATGAGCGGAAACAGCGTCACCATCGATATCAAGGCCGAAGCACCGACCTACGTCACGGTGCCCGCCTACAGCGCCGTCATCCTGAAGTTTTAGCAGAGCCTGCCGCAAGTTCTCATCCCCAAAACACGAAAAATGAGCGATTTGGAGTGAGCAGAACAAGCCACATGTAAAAGAAATCGTATCTTTGCTGCCATCGGTGGAACACCATAACGACACACTACAAGCGTATGAGTTTTTTTAATCTGTTTTCAAAGAAAGAAAAGAAGGAGGCCCTCGACGCCGGACTGGAAAAGACCAAGACAGGGTTTTGGAACAAAGTGGCCCGCGCCGTAGCCGGCAAAAGCAAGGTGGACGAAGAAGTGCTCGACAATCTCGAAGACGTCCTCATCACCTCAGACGTCGGCGTGGGCACCACCCTGGAAATCATCAAGCGCCTGGAGGAACGTGTGGCACGCGACAAGTACGTAAGCATCGCCGAACTGCGCAGCATCCTCAAGGACGAGGTCATCAGCCTCATGACGAACGTCAAGACAGAGGCTGAGTGGCAAGAGGCACAGCCGGCCGACGGCAGTCCCCGAGTCATCATGGTGGTGGGCGTCAACGGCGTGGGCAAGACCACGACCATCGGCAAACTGGCTCACCTCATGAAGGCGCAGGGACAGAAGGTGGTGCTCGGCGCCGCCGATACCTTCCGCGCTGCCGCCATCGAGCAGTTGGACATCTGGGGCGAGCGCATCGGCTGCCCCGTCATCAAGCAGAAAATGGGTGCCGACCCTGCCGGCGTGGCCTTCGATGCTGTACAGTCGGCCAAGGCTTCGGGCGCCGACGTGGTCATCATCGATACCGCCGGCCGCCTGCACAATAAGGTGGGCCTCATGAACGAGCTGGCCAAGATGAAGCGCGTCGTGGGCAAGGTGGTAGAGGGTGCTCCCCACGAGGTACTGCTGGTCCTTGACGGTTCAACAGGACAAAATGCCTTTGAGCAGGCGCGCCAATTTGCCGAAGCCACGGAAATCACCGCACTGGCCGTAACCAAACTGGACGGCACAGCCAAAGGTGGCGTAGTCATCGGCATCTCGCACGAACTGAAAGTGCCGGTCAAGTACATCGGCATCGGCGAGAAGGTGACGGACCTGCAACTCTTTGACAGCACCGCATTTGTCAGCGCCATCTTCGACGAAAAAATCTAAGCTGTGCGACACGGCCATCTCTAACGCGGCAGTATGCCGCCCCCTCTCACACATGAACAAGACAAACACACCTTCCCACCACTGTCACCAAGTGAAAAGCCAGCGGTCCATCGACCTGATTACGATGGGCTGCTCAAAGAATTTGGTTGACTCTGAGCGGTTGCTCCGACGCTTTGCTGATGCCGGATGCCGCGTCTTCCACAACCCGGAAACCATCCACGGCGACATCGCTGTGGTTAACACCTGTGGTTTCATCGGCGATGCTAAAGAGGAGAGCATCAATATGATTCTGTCGCTGGCAGACGCCAAGGAGGACGGCGACCTGAAGGAAATCTACGTCATGGGCTGCCTGTCGGAACGCTACCGCAAGGAACTGGCCGAGGAGATTCCCCAAGTGGATCGCTTCTACGGCAAGTTCGACTGGGACGGCCTCATCGCTGACCTACGGTTGACGCCGGCAGCCTGTCCTACGGCCGACGACCGTCTGCTTACCACGCCCGGCCACTATGCCTATATCAAAATTGCCGAGGGCTGCAACCGCCGCTGCGCCTACTGCGCCATACCGCTCATCACGGGCCCGCAGGTCAGCCGCCCCATGGAGGACATTTTGGCCGAGATGGAAGCGCTGGTGAGCAAGGGCGTAAGCGAGTTTCAGATTATCGCACAAGACCTTACGGGCTACGGCACAGACCTGTACGGCGAACAGCGCATCGCCGAACTCATCGACCGCATGGCCGTCATTCCGGGCGTCAGATGGATTCGCCTCCACTATGCCTATCCCGAGCAGTTTCCCATGGCGCTGCTCGACGTGATGAATCGCCACGACAACGTCTGCAAATATCTCGACATCGCCCTCCAGCATATCAGCGACGACATCTTGCGCCGCATGCACCGCGCCTCGACGAAGGCTTCCACGCTGGCCGTCATCAAGGCCATCCGTGAGCGCGTGCCCGGCATTTGCCTGCGCACCACGATGATGGTCGGCTTCCCCGGCGAGACGGAAAAGGAATATGACGAACTGCTCGACTTTGTCCGTACCGCGCGTTTTGAGCGCCTGGGCGGCTTTGCCTACAGTGAAGAGGAAGGCACGTATGCGGCCAAACACTATGCCGACGACATCCCCGAAGAGGTCAAACAGAAGCGGCTGGACCGCCTGATGGACGTGCAGCAGGATATTATGGCCGCGTGTCAGGAACAACTGGTAGGCCGCACGCTGCCCGTCGTCATCGACAGGCGCGAAGGCGACTACTATGTGGGCCGCACAGCCTACGATTCGCCCGAAGTAGATCCGGAAACGCTCATCGAGGCGTCGGCGGGTGAGTTGGAAACAGGCAAGTTTTATATGGTCCACATCGACCGCTCCGACATCTACGAACTCTACGGCACGGTCGTTGGTCCTGCCGACTGACCCCTATGCGTCACACATTCTAAGGCTGTTCTCAGCACACCTCTCCTATACCACAACGCCATGAACCACAAAGATTTCATTAGCCAACTGACCGAGCAGACCAACGTCAGCGCCAAGGAGGCCAACCGTCTGTCGCAGGTGCTGACCGACACAATGGCCAGCATTCTTGACGACGGCGATGCCATTGCCATACAGGGTTTCGGCCTTTTTGAAGTGAAGAAGAAAATGGAACGCATCGTGGTCAATCCGTCCAGCAAGCAACGTATGCTGGTGCCACCAAAACTGGTCGTTTCATTCAAGCCCTCGGCTACACTCAAGGAACGTACCACCAAGGCGTAACCCCCGCGACACCTTTTTATTCATAGCCACACTCATCCCCCACTACGATGGACAAGAAAACCACTCTCGCCGATCTGGCTGCCATCTTCGCACAGAAGGCCCAACTGCCCACCGATGCTGCCGACACCTTCTGCCGCGGCTTCTTTGCCGTAATTCAGGAGGGTCTCAGCCGCGACAAGTTTGTCAAAATTCGCGGCTTCGGCACATTCAAGACCGTCACCGTGGGTGAGCGTGAAAGCATGAATATTCACACGGGCGAACGCACCGTCATCGGCGAACACGAAAAGGTAAGTTTCACACCCGACGCATCGCTCAAAGCGCTTATTAACAGGCCCTTTGCCCACTTCCAGACTGTAGTTATCGAAGAAGGGGTTTCTATTGACGAACTCAACAGCGTCGCTGACGACGAGTTTGCCGACGACGACACTTTGGACGACAACGAACCGGACATGGCAGCAGATACGTCTGCCGAGGGCAACGACGCTAAGGAAGAAAAGGCTGTTGAACAAACCGAAGAGATCTCTTCGACACAGCATGAAAGCGTTCCTAACGACAATATGCCGAGCGCTGACAGCGCTGACAGCGCTGACAGCGTCCCTGCTCAGCCAACATCAACGGCCAACAACGAAGAAGAGGACATCCAGACCACAAAGCGCATTCAGGACACAGAAACAAACGACGCCGACGTGTCTGCTACAGACAATGAGGACGAAGCACCGGACACGTCCGACACAGAAACACCCGCATCCGCAGGAACCATTCTCTTCGGTCAGGAGGACGAAAGTCCCCAAACTGAAACAGGGGACAATACATCATCGCCAACCTCGTTCCATTCCGTATCGGCAGGCAACGACGATGCAAATATCGATGACGACAATACCCGAACGTCGGCACAGGAAGCCATAGAAAACGGAGACGACACTGAGAACATCGGCGCGGACAATGAAAGCCAAGCGCCAACAGAGAGCGATGCCGAAACTACGACCAGCAATGTCAGCGGCAGTCAGATGGCAGCCGGCGACGTACAGTATGTCATCGTACCTCCGCCCCATCGCGGCATCAATTGGTGGAAGACCATAGCGCTATGCCTGTTTCTTCTCCTGCTGATGACCCTTAGTTATTTTGCAGGATATTACAAGGTGTTCTGCCCGCCATGTGGCCCGGTCAACACACCGACACTCCACGATAACGCCCCGCTTTGTCCGGCCGACACCACACCTGCCGCCAAGGCTGTAGAAACGAACGACAGCACAGCTGCACGGCAGGCCGACAGTCTGTCCGTTCCTGCCGACAAGGCGCAAGAGAGCAAGGAGCAGACGGAGCAGTCTGCGGCCAAAGCGGCCCCGTCGCAAGCCGACAGCATACGCTACCACGTGGTGCAGCCCGGCGAAACACTCTACGGCATTGCCCGCCGTTATTATGGCGACAAACGCGCAGCCCGACGCCTCATTGAGGCCAACCACATTCCCGACTCCGACTGCATCACAGTGGGACAGAAACTGCGCATACCGCCGATGGAAAAGAGGGCGAACTGATCTGAAACAGCGCAGGCCGAGCATAGAGAACAGAATGTAAAGAGCGCGATGACACACCTTAAGCCGCTCCCTAAAAACACACATTAACAGAATAGCCGAGATTCTATGGACGGAAAGTATACAATAGACTTGCAAAATTGGTAAGGTTATTGTATTTTTGCAGAGCATGTGATGCTTGCTTCGAGCAGGTCAAGCGCACGCACTCCTAACCATGTCCACACATACGACATCTACCATACCCGCCAAGGACCGCCGTACACGCAGCCTTATCCGTGTATTGTTCGGTATCTACCTGTTTTTCTTTCTCTATGGGCCAGGCAGTGACACCATTGCACTGGCGCATTGGCATATTGCCCACGGGGCCACGAACTACAACCCGCTGGTTGGCGCCATATTGTTTACGGCGATGGCGCTGTGGCTGGCCAGATTCTTAGAACGGCACATTCATTATTCGTCCACCCACTGCGTACAAGCCTATATTTTGCCGACGGTGCTCTGTACGGCAGTACCCGGCATGCTCATTCCTTCACAACGCACACTGGCGCTGGTTAGCGGTGCGGCAGCCATCCTGCTCTGGCTAGTTTGTCTGCGACCCGCGAACAACCAAACGTCCCGTCACCACGAAGCCAACAAGGCCGCGTCAGACTGGTGCGTAGCGCCGTATATCCATCTTTTCCTGCTCTTCATTTTCACCGGCCTGACAGGCGTACTTCCATCCTCTGTGGTCTATGAGCAGCGTATGACAGAAGCGCTCTACCATCAGGCAGACGCAGAACACACGCTGAGCATTGGTCAGGACGGACAAACAAGTACGCCGGCGCTGACGGCCCTACGTGCCTACGCCCTTTCGCAGACGACCGACGGCATGGGCGAACGCCTGTTTTCCTATCCCATCGGCGACGAAGGAGCTGCCCAACTGCTGCTGCAAGACACCTGCGGTCCACACCGAAGGGCTCTGGCGGACACCATTCTGAAAGATTTGGGTTTGAGAACAGGCATAGCACTCAAGAGCAACATCATCGAGATACTGCGCAAGGCCGCTGAGCGTCGTCCCCACGGCATGGCACGCGACTATTACCTGTGCGGCCTGCTTCTCAACCGTGATTTGGAGCGCTTTGCCCACGAACTGCCCCGCTATTACGTTGTATCCGACAGCACGCGCATCCCCACCCATTACGCCGAGGCACTGGTGCTGTACGACCGCACCTACCCGCAACCCCAGCCCGTCTATCCCGAAGCCAGCACTACGGCCGACTACCGGGACTTCCGGGAAATGTTGACCCAAAACCGCCAATCGGCGCCGGGCCTTGTCTGGGAGAAATACCACAACAAGTACTGGTGGTTCTACTACCGCTCCACCCTTCACGAACAACCGAAAACGAAACCTTAAATACCCTTGATTAATTATGACTATCCGCAACCTTTGTTTTGGCGTTATCATGGCCTGCAGCGGCATGCTGTCCCTGCAAGCCCAGACATCACAGTGCCCCATCATTCCGCGCCCACAAGAGGTCCGTTATGCCCAAGGCGCATTCCAACTCTCGGACGCCACATGCTACCGCTACAGCGGTGGTCAGGAAGCCCGCGAAGCGGCCGAATTTTTCGTTGGAAAACTACAGAAGGATATGCGCATCAGCCTGCGCAAAGGGAAAAGCAAAACATCGGAAATTCTGTTTTGCATTGACAAAACAATAGAAGGCGACGAGGCTTATCGTCTGGACATAAGCGATCTGCGCGTCGAAGCACGAGCCAAGACCGGAGCCGGCCTCTACTATGCTGCTCAGTCGCTCCTACAGTTGCTCCCCGCCGAAGCGCTGGGGAATCCTGCTTCCGCAAGCGCCTTCTCCATACCCTGCCAGCACATCATCGACGCGCCGCGCTTTGCTTACCGCGGCGTCATGCTGGACCCCTGTCGCCATTTCCTCAGCGTGGAGGATGTGAAAGCACAGATTGAGCGACTGGCCACCTACAAGATAAACCATCTGCACTGGCATCTTACCGACGACCAGGGCTGGCGCGTAGAGATAAAGAAGTACCCCCTGCTCACCGAGGTCGGCGCCTGGCGCACAGAAGGCGACGGCTCACGATACGGCGGTTACTACACGCAGGACGACATCCGCGAAGTGGTCAACTTCGCCCGCCGGCACCACGTAGAGATTGTTCCCGAGTTGGAAATGCCCGGTCACGAAATGGCGGCCATCGCCGCCTATCCCTACCTTTCGTGCAAAGGCGAGGAGACCACGCCGCGCATTATCTGGGGCGTAGAGGACGTGGTGCTCTGCCCCGGACGCGAAACGACCTTCACCTTCCTCAAGGACGTCATTGACGAAATGCTGCCCCTCTTCCCCGGCACATTGTTCCACATCGGCGGCGACGAGTCGCCACGCGGCGAATGGGCAACGTGCGACAGTTGTCAGGCCCGCAAACGGGCTTTAGGCTACGAGCGCGAATCGCAGTTGCAGAGTTATGTCATCGAGCGCATCGGCAGTTATCTAGCTCAGCATGGTCGCCGTCTGGTGGGATGGGACGAGATACTTGAAGGCGGCGGACTGGACACCTCGGCCATCGTCATGTCGTGGCGGGGCGAAGCAGGCGGCATCACCGCAGCGCGCATGAACCACCACGTACTGATGACACCGTCAAGCCACGGCATGTACTTCGACCAGTTTCAGAGCAACCCCTCCGTGGAACCAATGGCTATCGGCGGCTACTCCACATTGAAGAAGGTGTACAGTTACGACCCTGTACCCGCAGAACTCAAAGAGAACGGACGCGCCCACTACGTCATGGGCGTACAGGCCAACTGCTGGAGCGAATACATGCTCAATGTGGGCACCCTCGAATACCGCCTCTACCCGCGCGCTCTGGCACTGGCCGAGGTGGCATGGACACAACCCGAAAACAAGGACTATGCCGATTTTGAGCGCCGCGTAGATAACGAGGGCGCACGCCGCCTGCACTATATGGGCGCCGCCCAGCACATCCCGCCCGTTGAACAGGAGGGAGCCTGTCTGGACCATGTGGTCTTCACCGACAGCGCCATCGTCAGACTGACCACCGTGCGTCCCGAACGCATCGTCTATACCCTAAATGGGCAGACACCCACAGCGGCATCGGTCACCTATACAGAGCCTCTGGTCATCACGAAGACCACCGACGTCAAGTGCGCGGCAATCCTGCCCTGCGGTCTGATGAGCCCCGTGCGCACCATACATTACGAGAAGCAAAGTCTGAGCGAAACAGCCCGCACCGGAAAACTTCGCCCGGGACTGATGCTGAAAAAATGGGAAGGATTCTACGCCTCTCCGTTTAGACTTGAAGCAAACAAATGCAGCGAGGTGATACACGTGGACCGCATAGAAGCCCTCCGGCTGCAGAACAAACGCAATAATGCCATGCGCGGACTGGCCGACTATGCCGCCGAAGTAAGCGGCTACGTCAGCATCCCCACCGACGGCGTTTATGAGTTTGCCACCAACAACGTGCTGCTTTGGATTGACGGCACGCTGGTGATCGACAATTCGCAACTCACCACGCCACGCCACTATATCAACAAGGGCACACGCGCGTTAAAATCGGGACTGCACGAAATCAAGGTGGTCTTCCTTGGAGGCATTTACAACGGATGGCCCTCCTACTGGGACGACGCCGCCGTGAAAATGCGCCCCTTCACCGCAGAAGGCACGAGCAACTGGCAGACCATCACGCCTGACTTGCTATTCTGCGACGAAGAGTAACGTCTGAAGGCCATTGTCGTTTACTTACTCCATATTTACCCTACGCTATGAGATACTTGCAATTGCTGGCACACAGTTTTCCAACCATTCCCCGTGTGACAACCGAAATCATAAATCTTGAGGCCATCCTGCATCTGCCCAAACCGACGGAGCACTTCATGGCAGACTTGCACGGCGAGGACGAGGCTTTTCACCACGTCCTGCGCAATGCGTCGGGTAACATAAAGCGCAAGGTCAACGAACTCTTCGACAACACGCTACGCGAGAGTGCCAAGAAGGACCTGTGCACCCTCATCTACTACCCCGAGGAACGCCTGGAGATAGCACGACGCGAAGAGATTGATCTGGATGACTACTACCAAACGGTGCTCAACCAACTGATTACCGTCTGCCGCAACGTATCCTCAAAATATACCCGCTCGAAGGTGCGCAAGTGCCTGCCCAGCGAGTACTCGTACATCATCGAGGAGTTGCTGCACGAAAGCAGCGAGGACCACAATAAACAGGCCTACTTTAACGTCATCATCAAGACCATCATTGATACTCACCGCGCGGACCACTTCATTATCTGCCTGAGTTACCTCATTCAGCGTCTTGCTATCGACCGTCTCCACATCCTTGGCGACATCTACGACCGCGGTCCCGGAGCCCACCTCATCATGGACACGCTGTGCGACTATCACCATCTGGACATCCAGTGGGGCAACCACGACATCCTCTGGATGGGTGCTGCGGCGGGCAACTTGTGCTGTGTAGCCGGCGTTCTTCGCCTGTCGCTGCGCTATGCCAATACGCGCACCCTCGAAGAGGGCTACGGCATCAATATGGTGCCGCTCGCTACCTTTGCCATGGAGACCTACGGCAACGACCCCTGTACCCTGTTCCTGCCACACACCGAAGCAAGTATGCAAGGCGATGACGAAAAGGAGCGCCGACTGATATCGCAGATGCACAAGGCGATAGCCATCTTGCAGTTCAAACTCGAAGGCCAACTCTATCACCAGCATCCCGAATGGCAGATGGACGATCGCGCGTTGTTGGAGCACCTACATCTCGACAAGGGCACCATCACCATCGACGGCACGGACTATCCGCTGCTCGACACCAACTTCCCCACCATCGACCCGAACGACCCTTACGCCCTCACACCGGCCGAGAACGACCTTATCCACCGCCTGCAACACTCGTTCGTCATCAACGAACGGCTCAAGCGCCACGTGGATATGCTGCTCCACCGTGGCGGTATGTACGGCATATACAACTCCAACCTGCTCTTCCACGCCTCGGTGCCCATGACCGAGGACGGGCAGTTGCGCGAAGTCAACGTGGCAGGCCAGCGATGCAAAGGGCGCGCACTGCTCGACTGCGTAGAGCGACAGGTGCGCATGGCCTTCGACAACGAAGAAAACAAGCAGTCGCGGCAGGCTGCATGCGACTACTTCTGGTATCTCTGGTGCGGCGCCGACTCTCCCCTCTTTGACAAATCGAAGATGGCCACCTTCGAACGCTACTTTATCGCAGACAAGAGCGTACATACCGAAAAGCGCGGCGCCTACTACCTGCTGCGCGAAGGTGCCGCGGTCTGCGACCTGCTGCTGGACGAGTTTGGCGTCAGCGGCCCTCACCGCCACATTATCAACGGCCACGTGCCGGTGCGCGTCGGCAAGGGCGAGAACCCCATCAAGGCGGACGGCCGGCTGATGGTCATCGACGGCGGCTTTGCCCGCGCCTATCACGACACAACGGGCATAGCCGGCTACACACTGGTGTTCCACAGCCGGGGTTTCCAGTTGGTGCAGCACGAGCCCTTCTCCTCGACAGAAGAGGCCATACTGAACGGAACGGACATCCGCAGCACCACGCAGATTGTAGAACTGACGGGACACCGCATGATGGTGGCCGATACGGATATTGGCCGCGACATCGCCACGCAAATATCCGACCTGAAGAAACTGCTTAAAGCCTACCGCAAAGGCATCATCAAAGAAAAGAACTGAGCCGCCAGTGCGTCTCCACATCAAAGCAACAAAACCTACACCACACCTATAACGACGTTCTATATTATGAAGAGTCTCAGAGAACTATACCGCATAGGGCAAGGCCCATCCAGCAGTCATACCATGGGTCCGCGTCTGGCGGCCGAATCGTATCTTTCGCGCCACACCGGCGCCCAGCGTTTCCGCGTCACGCTTTACGGCAGTTTGGCAGCAACGGGCAAAGGGCACCTCACCGACTGGGCCATCTACTCCGTGTTGGGAGAAGAACGCACGGAGTTTGTATGGCACCCCGACATCGTCCTGCCCTATCACCCCAACGGTATGAAGTTCGAGGTCATTGACGACGAGGGACAGCCCCGTGCGCCGTGGACGGTCTATAGCGTCGGCGGCGGTGCGCTCGCCGAAGAAGGCACACAAGGCCCCGAAACACCCGAAGTATATCCCCTCAACCGTCTGCTGGACATCAAGCAATGGTGCGAGAGTCATGGTAAAAGTTACTGGGAATATGTTGACTGCTACGAGGGCCCGGAGATATGGGACTATCTACGCGAAGTATGGGGCGTAATGTGTGCCGCCGTCGAGCGCGGTCTGGACCACGAAGGCGTGCTGCCCGGCAGCCTGCAACTGCGCCGCAAAGCCCCCGACTATTACATCAAGGCCATGGGCTACAATGCCAACCTGCAGACGCGTGGCTTGGTCTTTGCCTACGCTCTGGCGGTGAGCGAAGAGAATGCTTCAGGCGGCAAAATCGTCACGGCGCCGACCTGCGGCGCCAGCGGTGTAGTGCCCGCCGTACTCTATCATATCCAGAAGAGCCGCAAATTCTCCGACAAGCGTATCCTGCACGCACTGGCCTGCGCCGGTCTGGTGGGCAATGTGGCCAAGAGCCTGGCCTCTATCTCGGGCGCCGAAGCAGGCTGTCAGGCCGAGGTCGGCGTGGCTTGCGCCATGGCCGCCGCAGCAGCAAACTATATCTTCGGCGGCAGCCTGGCCACGATTGAATATGCCGCAGAAATGGGATTGGAGCACCATCTCGGCATGACCTGCGACCCCATCTGCGGACTGGTACAGATTCCCTGCATCGAGCGTAATGCACACGCTGCGGCCCGCGCCCTTGACGCCAACATCTATGCCACCTACGCCGAGGGCATCCATCGTATCTCCTACGACAAAGCGGTAGAGGTGATGAAGCAGACGGGACACGACCTGCCCTCACTCTATCGTGAGACCAGCGAAGGCGGTCTGGCCAAAGAGTATATGAAAAACTAATAGGGTCTGTCCACTTCGCATAGAGATTCGCGCTTTACTATCAGCCCCAGCGGCACAGTCTCAAGTCTGTCAAGCCACAAAGTCTAAGCCTATCCAACGTCTAAAACGAATAATCAGAGCCATAGCAACGACCATTCTCCTTACTTACCTCGCGTTGTTGCTGTTCGTCAACCTTCCCATCGCACAGTCGTGGTTGGGAGGGTTGGCCTCACGTTTGCTGTCTGACAAACTGGCTACGGACGTGCGCATTGAGCGGGTAAAAATAGGCCTGTTCAACCGCCTGACGCTACATCAGGTATGTGTGGCCGACACGATGGGCGACACCCTGCTTCGGGCGGACGTCATTTCGGCAAAGATTGAGTATTCGCCCCTGCTGGAAGGCCGTATCTCCCTGCGCACAGCGTCCCTGCTGGATGGTTACATACGTCTGTATCAGCGCACACCGCAGGAAGCGCCCAACTACCAGTTTGTGGCCGATGCCCTAAGCAGCAAAGAGAAGGACAAGCCTTCTTCTACAGACTTCTCCTTGGGCTCGCTCATTATCCGCCGTCTGTCGCTGAGTTACGACAAGCGCTATTTGCCGCAGACCCCGCGGCGCTTTAACCCCTCGCATGTCAGCGTCAAAGACCTTGATGCCAATATCAGTCTGAAGCGCCTTACCGCCGACAGCATCAACCTCCGCGTGCGCAGTCTGGCCTTTAGCGAGCAGTCGGGCTTCGCCGTCAGAAAGATAGCTTTCCGCATGGCCTATGGTTCGGGGCATTTACGTCTCGGCGGCTTCCATTTGGAACTACCCAACAGCATCGTTTCTGAAGACGTATTTGAGGCGCACTGGCATACCGATACCCACCGCCCGTGGTTTGAGACTCTTGAATGTGAGGGCCAACTGACAGACGCGCGCATCGCCCTTCAGGATTTATCGCCCTTTGTTACCCTTCCGCCCGGTCTTCTCACCAAGGAGCAAAGAGCTGAAGAGGAAGATAGTCCATATTTCAGCGGCGTGATAACCCTCAACAGTCGTTTTGCCATGCGCAACAGCCGGCTGTCGGCTCAGGACCTCAGCATCGCCGATGAAGGCCACGCCTGGAAGATGAAGGCCAACTTTTGGGCGGACATTAAGGAGAAGACCATCGCCGAAGCCCGCTTGTGGGATGCCGGCATCGACATCAACCTGCCCACCCTTTCCCCTCTGCTAAATGAAAAAATGGGGCGCACGCTGTCGAATGCGGGCAGGCTTTCTTTGGATTTGGACGGACGCTACCAACGTGGTGGCCGCTACCACCTCGGTGCCAAGATGGTCTGCGCCATAGGCCGTGCCCGCCTTGCAGTGGATGGGTTGAAAGACATGGCCACACTGACAGTATTAGCGGATAGCATCATGCCCAACCTACTGTTGGACAATCCTTCACTGCCCGGCGGCATGGCTTTGAGAGCCAGCGCACGCATCCGTCACAATGGGCACGCCATTCTTAGCGGAGAAGCCGACGTTAACCTGCCGCATCTGACCTATCAAGGCAGGGAACACAAGGAGATTACAGCCCATGCTACATGGGACAAAACCCACTTCGACGCCAATGTCAACAGCCTTGATGCACGCGCCATACTCGAGGCCCATGCTTCGGGCCAGTTCAAGGCGAGCCGTCTGGACAAACTCTCGTTCAACGCCAATGTCGAGCACCTTGACGGAACATTGTTTACCCACAGCACCTCCGACAATCAGCCCATTTGGTCAGGACGAATCTATGGTAAGTTAGCCAATCTCTCAAGCAAAGATATGTCTGCCGACATACAGGTGAACCATCTATGCAAGCAAACAGCCGATAGCACCTATCTTCTAAAACACCTATCGTTCACGGCCAATCCTACGCCATGGGGCACACGCGCTGTGCTTTATGGTGACTTCGGGCACCTCACCGCCGAAGGTCCTGCCAATGGTCCTCTCCTCAAGGAGCATGTACAGCGTATTGCGGGCATCTTTTCTTCCAACAAATCCTTGCCTGCCGCCGACCACGAACCCACATGGCAGTTCAGCGCGTACCTGACCGATGACAATGTGTTCCGCCATCTGCTGTCTGTCCCCCTCTCCTTCGATGCCCCTCTCACCTTCGAGGGGCGTGTCAACAGCCATAGCCGCTCGCTGCTATCCTTTTCTGCCCCCCGACTGGCCTACAACGGTGTAGAGCTCCGGCGACCGCGCCTCTATGCTACAGCCGAAGGTCACCGTCTGCATGTCCTCCTTCAGGGAGAGAAGCAGGTGGGCAAGAGCGGCATGTTGTTCGTCATTGAGTCGGACAACAATGCCGATACGCTCCACACCGCTCTGACTTGGCAGGAACCGCAAGGCAAGTATCATGGGCAAGTAAAAGCCAAGACCTTCCCCTCTACAACAGAAGACGGGAGAGATATTGTCACCATTGTGCAGCCCACCACATTCACCATGGCCGATACGCTTTGGGATGTGAAGGAAAGCCGTATAGCCTGGACAAAAAGGGGTGTAGATGTGCAAAACTTCAGGCTGTCACATGCCAACCAGTCGCTCAGTGTGCATGGTCTGTTTGGAAAGACGGCTGCCGACACTATCCATGCCTCATTGCAAGGGATAGAGGTGAGTTACATCCTCAGCCTTATCAACCTTAAGCCCGTGTCCTTTGCCGGCCGTGCCACGGGCCCCGTCAGCATCACGCCCTCAGAAGGCGGCATGGCCATCGCGGGCGACCTTAACATTCCGGCCTTCCGCTTCAACGAATCGGCGATGGGCGATGCACAGATTGGCATGCGCATCAATACGGCCGACATGCGTCTCCACTTCGATGCCGCCATGATTGACCGCGACACCTGCGGCACGGCCGTCCAGGGGTATGTGGGCATCAAGGAAAAAATGCTCAACCTGCGCATCACCAGCAAGGAGACCGATGTTCGCTTCCTGCGCCGCTACGTCGGCCATCTCTTTGACGACATTGAGGGACGGACGTCGGGTTTCTGCCACCTACACGGTACGTTTAAGAACCTGATATTCGAAGGCAACGAGACGATTGACGCCAAGGCCACCATCCCTGCCACGGGCATACGCTATCGTCTTTACGGCGGCGCACTGCAAATGACGCCCTCGTGCTTCCGCTTCACCAACGTCAACATCAGCGACATGGCATCCGGCACAGGTCTTGTCAACGGCGACCTCACGCACGACCATCTGCGCAATTTCCGCTACGACATCGGCATTACGGCCCACTCCATGCGCCTCTACGACAAGGGGGCGTCTCCCCTCCTGCCCTTCTTCGCCACGGCCGTGGGCACGGGGCAGGCGCGTATCTATGGTGCGCCGGGCACGTTTACGGCCGACCTTCAGATGCAGACCATGCGCGGCACGTCGTTCACCTATACTGTGGACAGTCCGGAGACCGACTACGACTTCAGTCTGCTCACCTTCGGCAGCAAATCCATTCCGGACGGGGGGCAAATGACGAACAATGGTTTAGACAGTAGCGTGTCTATGTCAAAAGACAAGATAACAGCGCAGGCGGCAACGCCTTCCAATGTGGGCCAAGACGCCAAGGAGGAACAGGAAACGGACATGCGCCTCAATCTGGTCATCGGAGTCACACCCGATGCCACGCTCAAGGTCATCACCGACGAGAAGACGGGAAACTATATCCGCCTGCATGGCAACGGCTCATTACGCGCTGCGTGGTACAACAAAGGCGCCTTCCAGATGTTCGGCACCTATCATGTCACAGACGGTCTGTACAAGCTCATCCTTCAGGACGTCATTCACAAAGACTTCCGTCTGAAACAGGGCGGTACCATCATCTTTGGCGGCAACCCATACGACGGCGACCTCAACCTCAACGCCGTCTATACCGTGCCCTCCGTGTCGCTGGCCGACCTTGGCTTAGATATGGGCGACCGCACCATCCGTGCCGACTGCATCCTGCACCTTGGCGGCAAGGTTCGCTCGCCGCTCGTCTCGTTCGACCTCGGCCTGACGGGTGCCGGTCCCGAGGTGCAGAATATGGTCAGCCGCCTCTTATCCAGCGAGGAGGACAAGAACATGCAGGTGCTCTACCTTCTTGGCGTCGGCCGCTTTTACAACTACAACTATGCCGCCTCCGAATCGGCCGCCAACGGGCAGACGCAGAGCAGCGTTGCCATGAAGTCGTTCCTCTCGAGTACCCTCAGCGGGCAGATAAACCACTTTATCAGCAATGCCATAGGTGCGTCCAATTGGACCTTCGGCGCCAACGTGAGCACGGGCCAGACCGGCTGGGACGATATGGAAGTGGGCGGTCTGCTCAGCGGACGCCTGATGGACGGCCGCCTGCTGGTCAACGGCAACTTCGGCTACCGCGATCGCCCCACGTCCAACACGGGCTTCGTCGGCGACTTCGACATCACCTATGCCCTCACCCCTTCGGGATGGCTCAGTGTCAAGGCGTACAGTGAAAACAACGAACGCTATTTTTCGCACGGCGCCCTGACCACGCAGGGCGTGGGCCTCATCATGCGGCGCGACTTCTTCTCGCTGGGCGACCTCTTCCACCCGCAGCGCAAACGTAAAGCAAGCGGCCAGTCTAACACGCCGTAGAACAGAGCACTACAATCTGCAACGTCATTTTACAACGCACAACGTGCAGACTTCATCCGCTCTTTCCTTGCGTAATCAATGGCTTTGCCGTATCTTTGCGCTCAGTTGGCAACGGCTTCGTGCCTTGCCGCACAATCATATCAATACCCTAAAGACACAATCATGGCAAAAATTATCACTGACCAGAATTTTGAGGAACTTGTAGCCTCCGGCCTTCCTTTCGTCGTAGATTTCTCGGCCACCTGGTGCGGTCCCTGCAAGAAAATTTCCCCCATCATCGACGAACTGGCTACCGAGTATGAAGGCCGCGTCATCATCGGCAAATGCGACGTAGACGAGGCCGACGACCTGACCTCGCGCTTCGGCATCCGCTCCGTACCCACGGTGCTCTTCTTCAAGAATGGCGAAGTGGTGGACAAGAACCTCGGCGCTGCCCCCAAGCAGACCTTCGTCGATAAAATCAACGCTCTGCTCTAATACCGGCATAGGCCACAACCACAGACCTCTTGTATGGCCATTCTTGACGACGACATCGCACGCGATATAGCGGAGGACAACAAGGCCGCCGAATATATCGCCGCCCATCTCGACGACGACCTGAAGGCACGTTATGACGTGGACACGCTGCTGACGCTCATTGAGGCGTTCACCACCTGTTTGGCCGAAAGCGACATACTGGACGAGAAGCCCGACAGCGACGGCTGCGTCGATTTGCCGCTGACGGCACTCTCTGAAGAGATTGCCGCCATGCTCTCGCGTGAAGACGTCGGCACCTTCCCCGCGGAAGAGATTGCCGTCCTCTTCGACCTTTGGCTCGACTTTGAAGAGCAGCAATGGGACAACTGACCCATCGCCCCGAGACTCACAAGTCAGATCCATACTATCCTCTCGTTGAAAAGTACAATCCGTAGTTCCTCATCATTGGCGCTACGGATTATTTCTTATCCACATAGCTGCACATGAGCACAGCAGATGAATACGCAATGAAAATTGAAGAAGCCATAGTCTATGTCATCGTTCAGCGCAATGGAGGGATGACCACCGAACAGATTGCAGGCGCCATCAATCGCCAGAAACTTCATCTTCGGAAAGATGGCAAGCCGGTGACGAGCGCTCAGGTCTATGCCGTTATCTGTAGATTCCCCGAAGTGTTTGCCAAAGAAGCCGGACGTATAATGCTCATGATATAAACGCTAAGAATATAATGAAGAAAGTGAAGATCACCGCCATTCGCAAAGTGCAGTATGCCGACTTGATGGCAAGGTATGAGAATGCGATCGAGCACACCTGTGATGTGCGCGAAGGACAGTCGTGGATAAGTACTGACGGGCAATGCCCGCATGGACTATGTCCTGAGGCATGGAAGACGATGAAGGAGTTTGTCGAAGCCTTGGCTCGCGGAGAAGGAGACTTCTATGATGGATGGATGAAAAATCCCTACAGTGCCATGATCAGTTGCAACGATGGTTTTCGTCCCGTAAGTTTCTATATAGAAACGATGGAGTAGCGAAAAGACGCATTAGAGCGCAAGCCGCAATTCCACACCTTTGACAAGCCCTCCGACAAGCAGGGGGCAAAAAAAATCAAATTGACACTCCCCCATACCGATTTTTTTGTATTTTTGCCGTTGCGTGTAGGCAGTAGCCAAAGACGCTCATCACGACACTCACACTCATTCATACCTATCAATACATCTTTGTTATCATGAAGATTGACAATTTCAATTTCGCAGGCAAGAAAGCCATCGTCCGCGTTGACTTCAACGTACCCCTCGACGAGAACGGCCACGTAACTGACGACACCCGCATCCGCGGTGCTCTCCCCACCCTCAAGAAGGTGCTCGCCGACGGCGGTGCGCTCATCATCATGAGCCACATGGGCAAGCCCAAAGGCAAGGTCAACCCCAAATTCTCGCTCAGCCAGATTGTGGCTCCCGTCAGCGAGAAACTCGGCGTTGAGGTAAAGTTTGCCCCCGACTGCGCCAAGGCCGCCGAAGCCGCTGCCGCCCTCAAGGCCGGTGAAGTGCTCCTGCTGGAGAACCTCCGCTTCTATCCCGAGGAAGAAGGCAAGCCTGTTGGCATCGAGAAGACAGACCCCGCCTACGACGAGGCCAAGAAGGCCATGAAGAGCAGCCAGAAGGAATTTGCCAAGACGCTGGCCAGCTACGCCGACGTCTATGTCAACGACGCCTTCGGTACGGCTCACCGCAAGCACGCTTCGACGGCTGTCATCGCCGACTACTTCGACGCTGACCACAAGATGCCCGGCTTCCTCATGCAGAAGGAAATCCAGGCTGTTGACAACGTGCTGGGCAACATCAAGCACCCCTTCACGGCCATCATGGGCGGTTCGAAGGTCTCCACGAAAATTGGCATCATCGAAAACCTGATGGACAAGGTGGACAACCTCATCCTCTGCGGCGGTATGACCTATACCTTCGCCAAAGCCATGGGCGGCGAAGTGGGCCTCTCTATCTGTGAGGAAGACAAGCTCCAGCTGGCTCTCGACATCATGGCCAAGGCTAAGGCTAAGGGTGTCAACCTCGTGCTCGGTACCGACTGTGTGGCTGCCGACTCGTTCTCGAACGACGCCAACACCCAGGTAGTTCCCGTTAACGCCATCCCCGAAGGCTGGGAAGGTCTGGACGCCGGTCCCGAAACGCGCAAGCTCTTTGCCGCTGCCATCGAAGGCGCCAAGACCATCCTCTGGAACGGTCCTGCCGGCGTATTCGAGTTTGACAACTTCACCGGCGGCTCGCGCGCCATTGCCGACGCCATCGCCAAGGCCACTGCCAACGGCGCCTTCTCGCTCATCGGCGGCGGCGACTCCGTAGCCTGCATCAACAAGTTCGGCATGGCCGACCAGGTATCGTACATCTCGACGGGCGGCGGCGCTCTGCTGGAAGCCATCGAGGGCAAGGTACTGCCCGGCATTGCCGCTGTAGCAGAATAATCAACGCCTACTCTCTATCGCCCACTCCCCCACCCGGAGAGTGGGCGTTTTTCCTTTTGCCCAATATGGGCCTTATGCTCTCCTGACGTGAAACATCCGCTTTTTTCCTTTCTCCTTCTCGCGCTGACCACGCTCGGCACAGCATCATGCAGCAGCAACGGCAGCACAGAAAGCGCCGACAGCCAAACCGACTCTATCCAAAAGGCCAACGATTCCACGGCGATTATCCTGACGCTCATGCCGGTGACAGACTGTCTGCCGCTCTACTATGCCCAAGCGCACGGACTCTTTGCGCAGCAGGGCTTAAACGTCGTCATACGCACGCAGACCTCGCTGACGGATGCCGACACGGCCATCGTCAATGCCTCAACCCATTTCGGCTTTACCGACAGCGCCCGCGTGGCCTGTCAGACGGCGGACAGCATCATGACGCCGGTGCTCAACACGCGCGGAAGCATGGCGCTGGTAACCTGCGGCAAACTGCGTCTGCGCAAAGCGGACGACCTCAAGTTGCGCACCATCGCCTCCCTGCGCCTGTCGCCATCGTCACGTCTGTGTCACGACCTGTTGAGCAAGGCCGGCATCATCAAGGAGGACCGGCTGTGCCCGCAGATTGGCGACCTGAAGGTGCGCACCGCCATGCTCAACGAAAACCAGATTGATGCCGCCGTCCTGCCCGAACCTTTTGTCACCGAGGCGCATAACGCCGGTCACCGCATCATGCCGGGTACGATTACCGCCACGCACAGCGGACGCATCGTGGCCTCACGACGGGCCACGGCAAGAAAAGACTATACCCGGCTGTGTGAGGCGCTCACACAATGCTATCAGGCGGCTGCCGACAGCATCAACAAGCAGGGCGCAGCCTCTGTGCGCGACATTCTGACCCACACCTTCCACCTCAACTCAGCCACCGCAGACAGTCTGCGCCTGCCGGCCTATCCTTCTACCACACCATGATGAAGCGCGACACCTTCACCCCACTCTGCCTGTCTCTCCACCAGGCCATCGAGCGCCATGCCCTTGGCGACGCGCTCTCCGCCCTCCGCGCCTTGGCCACAGGACTCAATATGCCTGAGGTCCTGGAGCGCTGCGAACGCATCGAGGAAAACTACCACATGATGGCGGACTACATGGTCCGCGGCTTCCGCGACGACTCGCGCGCCGCCATGTACGCCGATTTCCTGCGCCAAACTTGCGTAGAGGGCATAAAGGCCGAACGGCAGTTTGCCATCGACGAGGGCCTGAGCCTCTATGCCACAACAAGCCGGGCACTAAGCCTGCGCAAAGACCTGCCGGGCAGCACGGCATGGATGAATCACGAGAACGTGGCTCCGCGCGACCTCTTCGACATGGTTTGGACCTCGCCCTTGTGGTCTCAAGCAGAATGCGATGGTGCCACGGCCTACGTAAACGACGCCACACACAGTTCGTTCGACAAAGCGCTGCTCGTCAGCGCTACCATGCTGGCCACGCTCCACCACTTCGACGCCAACAAGACCATATGGCTCATCCGTCAGGCACAGCACAGCGACGACGAGGTGCGCATCCGCGCACTCACGGGCGCCGTTCTCACTACGATATACCACAACAAATGCTACGCGCTGTTTCCCGAAATAGATCAGGCATGGAGCGAACTGCCACGCACCGAAAAGACCGCCGCCGAACTGTTTGCCCTGCAGGCCGCCCTCATGCTCAGCAGCGAAAGCAAGAAGATTGAGCATAAAATCAACGACGAGTTTCTCATGCCCTTCTACAAGAAAGCGCAAAGTCTGCGCAAAGCCAACAAGGGGCTGAGTCTCGACTCGCTACGCGACGAACTCTCACGTCTGGATGCCAACCCCGAATGGGAAAAGGAGGAGCGTGCCCTCAGTCAGCAGATGATGCAGATGGACAAGATGCGCAAGCAGGGCGTAGATGTCTTCCTTGTCTCGTTCAAGATGCTCAAGCAGCAGTTTCCTTTCTTCTCGACGGCGGCAAACTGGTTTGCGCCTTTCACCGGCCGCCATCCCGACCTGCCGCACGACGCACAGACGGAACGCATGTGCGGCCTCTTCGACCACATGGGGATGCTCTGCAACAGCGACCGCTATACGCTCATCCTCACCCTCTCGGCCTTCGCCGCACAGGGGCAGCGCGGCATGGCGATGGACCAGCTCAAGACGCTCATGGACCAGCAGGGCGAACTGCCCGCGGAGTTTACGCAGACCGACAGCAAGGCGATGATACGCAGTTATGTGGCGGACCTCTATCGCTACTTCACGCTGTTCCGCCGCCGCGACATGCAGGTCAACCCCTTTGCCTGCCCCTTGGTGCTCCATGCCTACCCCGCCATTGCCGCCCTTTTCCATACGCCGAAGCGTGCCCACAAACTGGGCGATCTGGCCTTCGACCTGGGGCTGTACAATCAGGCCGTGGTCTATTATGGCCAGGCACAGCCTACGGTCTCGCTGTTGCAAAAAGTGGGCTATTGCCACCAAGTGGCCCACGCATACGACCTTGCCCTCCAGGCCTACGAACGGGCCGAACTCATGGACGGCGACTCGGTATGGACGCTGCGGCATCTGGCGGCCTGCCTGCGCCTCAAGGGCGACTATCCTGCGGCGCTCAACGTCTATCGCCGCCTCGACACCCTCTGTCCCGAAGATGCCGAGATTGCCCTGCACATGGGCGAATGCATGTTGCAGCAGGAGCGCTATGACGACGCACGCAAAGTGCTCTTTAAAGCCTATTATCTCAAACAGGACGCGCCGGCAATATGGCGCGCACTGGCATGGTGCTCTCTCATGACGGACCATGTGGACGAGGCCCGGACGTACTACGCCAAACTGCTGGAGCATGACCCGCGGGCGGAAGACCTGCAGAATGCCGGCCATGCCGCATGGCTGGCGGGAAGCGCCGGCGAAGCGCTGGGTCTCTACCTCCGCTATATGCACGCCAAGGACAGCGACTACGACCCCGCCCGTCTCTTCGAAGACGACCGCCACTGGCTCTGTAGTCATGGCATCCAAGACGAAGACATCCGCATCATGTGCGACGTCCTCCACTGGCGACGGCTGGAGATGTAGCACGGCGACCCGCGAGGACGTACTGCAACCACGACATTGGTGCCACTCTTATCAGAGAGATGTCCGGTCTGAACACCCACGTTTTGCTATAAGATAGCATTGCTGTCCGGTAAAAGTTTTGCGGTACGGCGAGGGTGTGTCAAAATGAGGATGTTTGAGTGACGGGGCCCGTTAGCCCAACTTCAACACCGAACACTATTTTCAATCTCAATTCAGCCTGATTCGCCCACGCTCATATGTACAATACATTGAGCAACAATGCCCACTCTCTGCATAGTCCTTGCCAATTGCCTTTGTAATCCCCACAGAAGTGGAATTTATGTTGTACCTTCCGGCGAGGAAGAAACCTCATCGTTCTCAGAACGAAGGTGCGGATGGCTGAAGGCCATCCCAAACCCGACGAAGGCGGGTTGGTCCATAGCCCACGGGCAAGCGACCAAAGGGAGCGGCGCCCTGGGTAGGGCCGCCAGAGCCCACGTCGCGCTGTAAGTGCAAAAGTATTAGTAGAGGGCAACGCCCTCGCTATGCGAAGATGTACTTTTTGAACCCTCGCCCACCGGGGGCGCTGCCTCCTTTTACAACTATTGCACTTACAGCGCGACATTCCCGGCACAGCCGCGTTCCTGCGGCAAAGAAAAGGCGTCGCGGCTGGCGCCTCGACAAGAACTGAGTACCACGTCAATGGACGTGGTACTACTACGCGGCCTCAGACGCAACGCCTTGGTTTAAGACTTGGTATCGTGGCGGGCGCCAATAGTAGAGCCATGTCCATTGACATGGCTCTCAGTACGTGTTGCGACGTCAGGAGCAACGCCTATTAAAACGCCTACAAAAAAGGTATCGTGGCTGGACACCACGATGAAGTTCTGAGTACCACGTCAATGGACGTGGTACTACTATGCGGCCTCAGACGCAACGCCTTGGTTTAAGACTTGGTATCGTGGCGGGCGCCAATAGTAGTGCCACGTCCATTGACGTGGCTCTCAGCACTTGTTGCGACGATAGGCGCAACGCCTATTAAAACGCCTACAAAAAAAAGGTATCGTGGCTGGACACCACGATGAAGTTCTGAGTACCACGTCAATGGACGTGGTACTACTATGCGGCCTCAGACGCAACGCCTTGGTTTAAGACTTGGTATCGTGGCTGGACGCCAATAGTAGTGCCACGTCCATTGACGTGGCTCTCAGTACTTGTTGCGACGATAGGCGCAACGCCTATTAAAACGCCTACAAAAAAGGTATCGTGGCTGGGCACCACGATGAAGTTCTGAGTACCACGTCAATGGACGTGGTACTACTATGCGGCCTCAGACGCAACGCCTTGGTTGAAGACTTGGTATCGTGGCTGGACGCCAATAGTAGTGCCATGTCCATTGACGTGGCTCTCAGTACTTGTTGCGACGATAGGCGCAACGCCTATTAAAACGCCTACAAAAAAAGGTATCGTGGCTGGGCACCACGATGAAGTTCTGAGTACCACGTCAATGGACGTGGTACTACTATGCGGCCTCACCCAACTTCAACGCCAAAAACTTTTTTCAATAAATTTTCGGCCCGATTTCGGCCCTCCATTCTTGCAACTTACTGAACCTCAATGACGGCTTCCGGAGAAGCCCGCGCCGAAGGCGTTTGTAATACCCACACCTGTCAAA
>JALEZQ010000022.1 GCA_022772475.1 Bacteroidales bacterium
CGCTACTTTGAGGGGGTAGTGTCAATTGCGACGTGGGAGTTCGAGTCTCCTCCTCTTCACTTGTTTGCGGAAATAGCTCAGTTGGTAGAGCACAACCTTGCCAAGGTTGGGGTCGCGAGTTCGAGTCTCGTTTTCCGCTCATTTCGGAGTAGTGAGTGCTTTATAGTTCTCATTGCTCTTTTTTTATAGGATGATGGCGCTCCTTTTCGTGTCAATAGTCCACCTTCTCGGGTGTATGTGTAGAATGGCGGACAAGGCTGAACGCAATTTGGCTGATGAAGGGAGCTCTTTCTTCAATCAATCAAGACCTATTCGTTACAGAGAGATTTGATGAATATTTACGCTCGTTTCTTTGACCAGGATACGCTGGTCCAATCTGTTGAGGAACTCTTCGATTTCCTCGATTCTATCCCTGAGATTCGCCTGCATTCGGAACTGATGGCCGACATCCGCTCGTATGTGATGAGCGACATGCCGTACCCTAAGCGCTACAAGATTCGCCCCCGCGTCTATTTCATCCTGATAAAGACGACGGCCGAAACGATGGAAGACTTTAAGGCCAACCGCAAGTCGGCCGATGTTCCTGCCGCAGAAGGTGAGGCCTTTGCCCAAAAGGAGCAGCGGATGAGTCAGCTCTCGCAAGAAGCCTATGGCTGGTATCGCGGTGACTTGATGTTTAAGCGCGTGGTCCTCATTCCTGCCACTGGTAAGTTTCAGTATCAGCCCACGCAGTTTTCAGCCTGTGTGCACGCTTATAGCGGCAAAGATTGCTACGATCAAATTGTCAGTTATCTGCGTAGTCGCATCGATGTGGACGGACGTAGTCAGTTCCCCTCTGTGCGCGGCAACAACTTCCAGTTTACTTTCCTCGGCGAAGAACTGCCCCAGACCTATACGCCGCAGGCGTGAGGCATCGCATTCGGCGTGCTGAGGGGGCATTGTTTTCCTGTATCGCGCAAGTTTTGTTACGTTATGCAGATATTGTTGGCCGAGGCTAAAACGATGCGCCGGTCCGTGTCGGACGTTGCTCCGACGTCCGGTGCGTTTCTGGACGTTGCCGAGCAGATGGCGGCGGAAATGGCGCAGATGAGCGTCGAGGACATTGCGCATGCTTTTCGTTGCAGTCGGGCTATCGCCCTTCGTGTCAGCGAAGCCTATCGGCAGTTTGGCGTGGCTCAGCCGTCGCCGGCCCTCCTGTCCTACGATGGCCATGCGTATAAGCACCTGCGGGCTGACAGCCTCGGGGCTGACGCCATGGCCTTTGCCCGGCAACATCTGTGGATAACGTCCTTCCTGTATGGTCTGCTGCGCCCGCAGGATGCTGTCGTACCATATCGTATGGAGGCAGGCCTGCATTTGGATATTGCCGGCGATGAATCGCTGGCCCGTTTTTGGCAGCCGCGGCTTACGCCCTTTCTGATTGAAAGTGTGCAGGCTGACGACGGCGTACTTGTGCATTTATCCACAGCCGAGTTTACCCATCTTTTCAACTGGTCACAGGTATGCCGCGAAGTCAACGTGATAGAGCCGCATTTCTGTGTGCGCAAGAACGGTATGCTTCGGGTACAGGCCGTTTGGGCCAAGGCCTGCCGTGGTGCAATGGTCCGCTACATCCTTGATCACCGCCTCTCTGACCCCTCGGCGCTCACTGCTTTCTCTTATGAGGGCTTCCGCTACCATGCCGATGCCAGCGATGCCCGCCATCTCTGCTTTGTGCGCGAAGATTGATTCCGCATGGCATAGCGGCCGGCGTGGCTCCGCCCCTCTACTTCCCGAAATGATATGGACAAAAAAATGTTGTGCCGCAACGATGTGTTGCGGCACAACTATATTATGGACAGGTGATGCGACTGGCGCATCGTGCTATTAGTTCTTGAAGAAGTCCTTTACGTCTTCGTTGCGTACCATGCGCTCGTCGAAGATGTAGGCACCGGTCTTGGGGCTCTTGACCATTTTGATAACTTTGGTGTAAGCGCGACCGTCGGTCTTACCTTCCTGAAGGGTGGCGACTGCTTTCTTTGCCATGGTTTATAAGTATTGTAGAGAGGGGTTAGATTACTTGATTTCCTTGTGAACCGTCATTCGCTTGAGAATGGGGTTGTACTTCTTGAGCTCAAGACGCTCGGGAGTGTTTTTGCGATTCTTGGTGGTGATGTATCGCGAAGTTCCGGGCAGACCGCTTTCTTTCATTTCGGTGCACTCCAGAATAACCTGTACTCTGTTGCCCTTAGCTTTTTTTCCAGCCATTGTAGTTTATAGTATATAAAATGGGGTGTGACGTATTGATTAACCGATGACCTTGATATCTTTCCAGTCGCAGTAGCCTTTGGCAACGGCAACGGTGAGGGCTGCGTCGAGGCCAACCTTGTTGATGAGGCGGAGGCCGGCAGCGCTAATCTTGAGGCTAATCCAGCAGTCCTGCTCTACATAGTAGAATTTCTTGGAAAAGAGATTGACATCAAAGGTGCGCTTTGTGCGGCGCTTGGAGTGGGACACGTTGTTACCAACCATGGCCTTTTTCCCTGTGATTTGGCAAATCTTGGACATTGTCTTGTTGTTTGTTTTCTATGAGATTTGGAAAGCATGTAGGCTCGGGTACGTCTTTTCCGCAGGCGGGTTTCAGAGGTTGTTGTTGCGTAATCTTGGGGTGGTATCTTAGATTGACCACCATGCGTCATGGGTACGCCGGGCTTACGGGCTGCAAATTTACGTATTTTTTGCTGTACGGCAAAGGGGTATGTCGATGATTTTTTGGTAAATCGTGATATTTTCGTAGTCTTCTTGATGGCGGTGCCAATGGGGCAGGGTGGCTACGGCTGTGTAGCCGGCTTTGGTGAACAGGTGTCTGGCGGCGTCGTTTCGTTCGGCGGCCACCTGTGCGAAGAGCAGGCGCAGGTGTAGCCATTGGCGGGCATAGGTTTCGGCGGCGTGAAGGGCGGCCGGGCCGTAGCCTTGTCCGCGCCGGGCTTTCAGCAGGGCGATGCATACCTCGGCGCGGCGGTCGGCATGGTTGTAGTTGACAAGGTCCAGCAGGCCGATGGCTTCGTTGCGCTCGGTCGATTCGATGACCAGCCGCATCTCGCCGCAGGCGGCCAGCGTCTGCGGGGCGTTGGCGATGTACTGGCGCAGGGCATAGCGCGACAGCGGCTGGGGGTTGTCGGTCACGTCCCAGAGCGACGGGTCGTTTTCTATGGTGTAGAGCAGGTCCAGGTCTTCGGGCTCGGGGGCTCTGAGCCGTACTGACGACTGGCCGCTTGCTGAAGCGTGGTCGTTCACTGTGGTTTGGATATGATGTTGAGGGTGGGGCGGGGCATAGTCCTCGTCTCAGTCTTTTTGTTCCATGGCATAGCCTCCCGTGACGGTTACCCTGGTCTTGGGGTCGTAAATGGCCAGATAGTGCCGGTGGTCTGAGGTGCGAATCCATTCCAGTGCTTCCTGCCGGCTGTGGGTGTCCAGACTGAAGGTGACATAGCCCGACGGCAGTTCTGTCAGACGCTCGCCGTCGGTGGCGAAGGCGTATTTGGGCAGACTGAGGTGCACATTTTTCTTACGGAAGGGGATGAGGCGGCGCAGGTTACCCACCACGTAGGTCATGGCGGCGCGCACCACGACGGCCATGTGGATGGGGATGGAGATGAAGTGGGCGTGCGGGTAGTGCTTTCTGAAGAAGATGAGCATGGCGCCGTAGAAGGTCTGGACGTAGCGGTAGGACGTCTTGCTGGTGCTTTCTCCCTTGTAGTGGAGGATGGTCGAGGGGATATAGTAGTTTTGTCGGCCCGACTTGAGCAGGCGGAAGGACAGGTCGATGTCCTCGCCGTACATGAAGAACGTCTCGTCGAAACTTCCCGTTTCGTCCAGCGCGGCTTTGGGGATGAGCATGAAGGCGCCCGACACCACCTCGATGGGTGCCGCCCGGTCTTCGTCGAGATAGCGCATGTAGTAGCGTCCGAAGCGGCGCGACTTGGGGAAGAGCGATGCCAGCCCCGACATCTTGCAGAACGACACCCATGGCGTGGGGATGCCGCGGTGCGACTCGGGGGCGAAGCGGCCGTTGTCGTTGAGCATACGGGTGCCCAGTGCGCCGAGGTCGGGGTGCTGGCGGGCAAAGGCGAGGGCCTCGTGCAGCGTGTTTTCGCCCAGCAGGGTGTCGGGGTTGAGGAAGAGGATGTATTCGCCACGGGCCTGTGCCAGGGCAAGGTTGTTGGCGCGGCCGAAACCCAAGTTTTCCTTCGCGTCGATAAGGCGTAGGTCGGGCCACGCTGCCTTGGGGAAGCGCTCAGACAGATAGGCCGGCGTGTTGTCGGGCGAGGCATTGTCCACGACAAGTACTTCTATCCGCAGCCCCTGGCCTGCGGCAAAGACGGAGCGCAGGCATTGCTCCAGATAGAAGCGCACGTTATAGCTGACGATGATGACGGATATGTCGGTCTTTGTCTTGGTCATGACGCGGAGTGGTTGCTGTCTGCCGAGTGGCGCTGGCGCATGCTCTGAAATTCCTGCTCGCCGGGAAGGCAGAACAGGGTGGCAATGGCGATGATGAGTAGGCCGTAGGTGGCGGAGGTGTCGGTGGCCATGCCGTAGTAAACCAGCAGGTTGCATATGGCGGCAATGGTCAGGATGAGCGTGCGTCCGGCGGCCAGGCGAATGTAATGCTGCCGTGCCGTGCTCTCGTCGCTGTGTCCCATGTGGTGCCCGAAGGGTTTCATGACCATCAGGCGCAGGGCGAAGAATGTGCCGCCGAGGGTGGCGATGATGACGGCCATCGAGCCCCAGTAGGCGGCTTCGGGGGTGTCGGGAAGGAAGGCTGTGGGCAGGATGTCACATTCGGCAAGCGTCACCCACAGCAGGATGACGGCCCACAGGATGAAGTAGAGGATGCGCTGGGTGCGGATGGTTGATTTCATGGTGGGGAGATGCGGATTGGTAGGATGGGGCAGACCGTGATGCTACAGCGGACTTCTGTCGGTCAGTGCACGGCCCAGGGTGATTTCGTCGGTATATTCCAGCTCGTCACCCACGCGGACACCGCGCGACAGCACGCTGACTTTTACGGGAAATTCTTCCAGCCGCCGGCCGATGTAGAAGTTTGTCGTGTCGCCCTCCATGGTGGGGTTGAGGGCCAGGATGACCTCTTTGACGTCGCCGGTCCGGACGCGGTCCACGAGCGATTCTATCTCGAGGTCGGCGGGGCCGATACCATCAACGGGCGATATGACGCCGCCCAGCACGTGGTACAGTCCGTTATACTGCCCTGTGCTTTCCACGGAGAGGACGCCGCGCACGTTCTCCACGACGCAGATGGTGGACGTCTCTCGCGATGGCGAGGCGCATATCTCGCACAGGTCGGTGTCTGAGAGGTTGCGGCATACGCGGCAGTACTTGATGTCCTCGCGCAGGTGCACCAGGCTTTCCGCCAGTGCGGTGGTCTGTCCGGCCTCGCGCTGAAGCAGGTGCAGCGCCAGACGGAGCGCCGTGCGCCGGCCGATGCCCGGCAACTTGGCCAGTTCGCTGACCGCGTGTTCAAGCAGTTTCGAGGGGAATTGTTCGCTTTGCATGGGTGGTTCGTCTTTCTGCCCTATGGAGTGCAAACACCGCGTGGCATGGTTTGCGCGCGGGCAGAATGGCCGCAAATATACAAAAAACTGTAGAAAGAACTGCTTTGCGCCCTCGCCAAAGTGGGCTCCGGACACGAAAGCGCGTAAAAAGCGGGCGAGGCTTTGGCGCTTTGCCGGTGGTGACTTACTTTTGTGCAGAATGCCGCCTACCTTGCCTGTGTCCTCCACCTTATAATATATATGGTGTGGCGGCGCAGATGGCGGCGCCGGCTTTCGCCGTATGTGAAACCCCTTTCCTCTTTCTTTGAATATGCAGATCAAGAGCGCTGAGTTCGTCATCAGCAATACCGACTATAAGAAGTGTCCCGACCGCCCCCTTCCTGAGTTCGCCTTCATTGGCCGCAGCAATGTGGGCAAGAGCAGCCTTATCAACATGCTCACCGGCCGTAAGGGACTGGCCATGACCTCGTCCACGCCCGGCAAGACCCTTCTCATCAACCATTTTCTCATCAATGACGCCTGGTATCTTGTTGACCTCCCCGGCTATGGCTATGCCAAGCGCGGCAAGGAGGCCATGGCCAGGCTCAAGCGCATCATTTGGGACTATATTGAGGGCCGCGAGAATCTGACCAGCCTCTTTGTCCTCATCGACTCGCGCATACCGCCTCAGGCCATCGACCTGGAGTTTATCAACCGCTTGGGAGAGGCCGGCGTACCCTTCTCCATCATCTTCACCAAGGCCGACAAGATGAAGCGCGGGCCCCTTGCCGCCAATGTGGCCGCCTTTCTGCGCAAGATGAAGGAGACGTGGGACGAACTGCCCCCGCATTTCGTCACCAGCAGCGAGACACGTCAGGGACGCGACGAGGTGCTCGATTACATTGAGCAATACTGCTGAGCGGCGTGCTCCGGCAATATAGCTATATTAATAGCTGAGAAACAGGACGGTGTGTCATAATAGCCAATCTGCTGCGTTGCTATCGTCTTCGGGCTTGGTCATGTACTTCAGTACACTCCCTGCGCCCTCATCCTCAGCGCCTTGCATCTTAACCATTCTGACGCACCTTCGCGTGTGCGTCAAAATTT
>JALEZQ010000049.1 GCA_022772475.1 Bacteroidales bacterium
CCGTTTCCCTGATCCGTATGTTCATAGCTTTTAGTGGTCATCATCACGGTACTGTCGGGTCGGAGCAACGAACATTGCACCTCACCGTTAATAGCCTGACGCGTGAATGCGTCAACAATGGTACCTCCAAAGTTCACAGGAGCTTTCTGCGCAACAACGGAGAAAGAAATAAAGAAAAAAAACAGTACGATTTCTATTCTTTTCATGTGCATTGCTAAAATGAAGAGGAAAGATATAATTGCATGGGGATTGTAAGGAGCCTCTCTATGGCAGGCTTATTCCTTGGGCGCCTGCCAGAACCACGCTTCGTCCGGTAACGCGGGACGGTTGGGGGCGTCCGTTCCCTTGGGCGACAGCGTGTAATAGTCGTTAGGGTTGGTGTCGGGGGCCTCCACGCCATATCTGTTGTTCAGGTAGGCACTGAGGTAGTAGAGGTTTTTCGCCATATAGTTGTCCAGATACTGCTTCTTGGTCTGCTTGCTGCGGTGGTTCCAGTTGGCATCCTCGTTGAGCACCAACGGGCGACCGTCTATCAGTCGCTGACGCACCTCTCCGGGGTGGAGCAACAGGCCGTTTTCGTCGGCCACATAGGCGGCGAACGATGGGTCCATCCATATCCATTTGTTCAGACTGCGGCTCCACACCATGTCGATGACGTGGCAGTCCGGGTCGGTGCTGTAGGCTTTCGGCTGACAGGTGAGCGCTCGTGCCGGCCAGCCCATCGCCAAGTATAGTTCGGAGAGCACGAGGGCCAGCCCGCGGCAGTTGAGCCCGCGGCCCTGCGCCTTGCAGGCTTTGAACAGGTCGATGGCGTTGCGCGGCGTGTTAGCCGGGAAACCGCCCGAGCCGTCGTGCGGTATCTGGTCGTGCAGCCAGTACATGATGTTCTTCATCTGCGATATCTCGTCGCCATGGCCTGCGATGCTGTCGAGGTTGAAGAAACTGCGCACGCGGACAAGGTCGGCATCTGTGGCCGGCGCATAGGTGAAGGTCGGGGCATCGTTGGGCGCGATGGCGCTGTAGGCCGGCGCTTGGCGGAGTACGTTCAGGTAGTCGTGCTCTGCGTCCCATTTCTCCTTCATCTTCGCCAGTATGTCGTCAAAGTCGGCCAGACCGTGCAGCAGGTCCAAGTCCTTGTCGCTCCGCACATGCCTGTAGTCGGCCAAACCATGGTTGGCGGCAATGCGCAGCATGGCCAGCGCCTCGTCTTTCATGCCCTTCTGTCCGAGCACGCAGGCCAAGTTGTAGGCACAGCGGGCGTAGGCGAACTCACTGGGCTGCCCGGCGGTCAGGAACGCCATGACGGGCTGTATCAGCGCCTGTATGCGCTCGGCGGAGAGGTTTTGGGTGGATGTACTGAAGGGGATGAACGTGTCGTCGCTGCTGCGCATGACGATGCCCGTTACGGTGCATTGCTTCATCTGTGGACAGTCTTCCACCGAACCGAAGCCCATGGGCAGGCAGAAGCCCGAGAAGGTGATGTCGGAAAGCAGCGGACAGTCGGAGGCGATGGGCGAACCGCCCGTGGTGAGTACGACGCCGCCAAACTCGATGCGCCGCAGCTGTGGGCAGTTGTGGCAGAACCATCCATCGACGTGCAGCAAGAGGCCATCGATGACAATCTCTTCAAGGCCCGTGACCTGCTCGAAGGCATGATAGGGCAACATTTCGATGTCGTGGATGCGGAGCTTACGCAGGTTGGCGCAGTCGCGAAAACAGTTTTGCCCCAGTTCCACCAGATGTCGGGGAAAGGTGACCGAGGTGAGTTGTTCGCAGTGGTTGAATGCCCAGTCCCTCACCACGACGTGATCGGGGATGCGGATGCTGCGCAGGGATGAGTACTCAAAGGCGCCCACGCCGATGGTGTCCATGTGGGCGGGCAGCGTGACCTCTTCCAGCCGGCAATGACGGAAGGCGAAGGGCGGAAGGGTCAGGGTGCCGCCCTGCACTTTCTTCGGCCCGTCCTTATCTATATAGGCTTCGGCGCCGGCAATGAAGGTGGCGTGGCTGAGGTCGAGCGTGCGCAGTCGGCCGGCCGTGGGCTGCATGTGGTAGTCGCTGCCCGCCATCTCGCGCAGAAAGCGCAGGTCGGTGCCGTTGAGTGCGCCTTCGATGCAGAGGCTCGTCACCTTGTCTTTCTGCTGCTCACCGATGAGCGTGGGCAGCGTGCCGGGCGTTTCGACAAATACCTTGCGCGTCTTGGCGTCCATGGTGGTGGCAAAGAGGCATGAGAGGAGGGAGAGGAGAAGGAGTGCTGTGTGTTTCATGATAAATATATTTATATAGTATGATAAGGATTCCGCGGACTTTACAATAAATACACGCAGCCAAGCCTAATGTGACAGCCTGCCGCTATTTTTTTCCCGAATTTTCTCGTTCCGACAGGCGTGCATACCGATAACCAATCGTTTCTTGCCAGCCCGATGGCTGTTGTGTAACGAAAATGGAGTGTGCAATCTAATGGTTGAGTTGAATCAAGAAGCCATGGATTTGTCCTTACGCGATAGGTCTTGCCAATCATTATTTATTTGTACATTTGTCAACCAAAACCCTAAACAATGATGAAAAGAACCCTGATTTATCTGTTCTGCTTGCTGCTGCCGGTTCCCGCTCTGGCCATCCGTTTGAAGCACAGCCCGTATCTGCAAAACGTCACCGACACTGAAGCCACCATTGTGTGGGTAGCCGACAAAATGTCGGTGGGGTGGGTGGAACTGGCGCCCGACGACGGCAGCCACTTCTATCAGACCGAACGCCCGCGCTACTGGGACTCGCGCGACGGTATCAAGCGCGAAGACTCCGTACACGTGGTGAAACTGACCGGACTCAAGCCCGGCACGCGCTACCGTTACCGCGTATATGCACAAGAGGTGTTGAGCCACCGCGATTACCGCGTGCACTATGGCGACATCGCCGCCACCGATGTGTGGAGCCGCCAACCCCTCTCGTTTGTCACTTCATCGGTGAATAGCCCATCCACCACCTTTGCCGTGGTGAACGATATTCATGAAGACAACGCAAAACTGGAGAAACTGCTGGGACAGTGTGATATGAAGAAGACCGACTTTGTGATATACAACGGCGACATGGTGTCTCACTTCACCTCGGAAGACCAGATTTTCAAGGGATTCATGGACACGTCCATCAAACTCTTTGCTGCCGAGAAGCCCATGTACTATGTGCGTGGCAACCACGAAACGCGCCGTACCTTCGCCCCCAATTTCCACCGCTACTTCTCGCCCGCTGAGCCCAATCTCTACTTCACCGTGCGCCGCGGCCCCGTGTTCTTCGTGATGCTCGATACGGGTGAGGACAAGCCCGACACCGACCTGGAATATGGTGGCATAACGGACTACGACCACTACCGCGATGTGCAGGCCGAATGGCTGAAGGAGGTACTGGCCAGCGAGGCTTATCGCACGGCTCCCTACAAGGTGGTCGTCGGACACATACCGCCCGGTAACGACTGGCATGGCGACTGTGAGGTGGAGCAGAAGTTTATGTCGCTCTTACGTCAGGCGGCTCCCGACCTGATGCTCTGCGGCCACCTGCACGAATACATCCACCACAAGGCCACGGCCGATACGCCCTTCCCCATCATCGTCAACTCCAACGCGGCCGTGCTCAAGATAACGGCCGATGGCAACCGCATGGAGGTGGTGGCCACCGACACCGAAGGCAAGCAGATTGACCGCTTCACCGTCAATAAGCGGTAAGCGGGCACGCCAATCCCATTCAAAGAAATAGGCTCCGCAGCGTAAGGATGAAACGCTGCGGAGCCTATTTTGTGGCTTATAAACGGGGAAAGCATCGTGAAAGACCGCCCGGTACTTGCCGGCTACCTGCCGGCACAAGGCAGACGGGGAAATAGGGTATCAGGCGATATGGACGGCATAGTTGATGGCCTCATCTTGGTCCAAGAACTGTAGCAGGTCGCGGTTGACGGTTATCTTGGGCAACGCCGAGGTCATGGGGATATGGATGCGCCGCAGGGGGTCTTTGAAATCTACTTCAAGGCGGCAGGGCGGCGTGCCGTCGGGCGCTGCGTCGGTCTTGGCGGGCGCATTCGATGCCGACAGTTTGGCAATCAGTTCGCTGGCCGTACTGTCGCTGAGCAGGTCAATGCGGATGTTGACGTGTAGCGTGAGGCGGCAACGCTTGATCAGTTCGGGCAGGAAATCCACCTGTCCGATGGTGATGTCGCAGATAGCGGGATTGTAGCGCCGCGGTTTGTACATGGCCTTGATGAGGACGATATTGCCTTCGGCGAAGTAGCCGCTCCATCGTGCCCATTCGTCGCTCCACAGACGGAAGTCGCCCGTGCCGCTGTAGTCCTCGATATATACTGTGCCGTAAGGGCGTCCGTCCTTGCCGCGGCCCGGCACCACGCTGGTGACGATGCCCGCAATGCTCACTTCGGTGTTGGCATAATCGGCGGCGTCGGCCAGTTGGGCGGCTTTCATGCTGGCGCCGTGCTCCACGATGACGGCATACTTGTCCAACGGATGGCCTGAGATGTAGATGCCGATGAGGTCGCGCTCGTGGTTGAGGCGCTCCAGGTCGCTCCACGTGACGATGCCCTTGGGCGGCACGGGGTGGGCAATGGCGGCTTCGGCGAAACCGTCGAACAGGCTGGCGACGGCCTGAGCCTTCTCCTCCTGCACATGGCGGCCGTAGCGGATGAGGTCCTCGATGAAGGAGGTGCGGGTGGCGGGGTTTTCGGCGACGTACTGTTCGCGTGTGATGGTGTCAAACTCGTCGAAGGCGCCGGCCAGCGCCAGGCTCTCCAGACACTTACGGTTGACGGTGGCGTGGTTGATGCGCTCCACGAAGTCGTAGATGTCTTTATAGGGACCGTGCGCCTTGCGCTCGTTGAGGATAGACTGCACCGCGGCACCGCCGACGCCCTTGATGGCGGCCAGGCCGAAGCGGATGTCGCCGTGGCTGTTGACGCTAAACTTCTCGCGGCTCTCGTTGATGTGCGGGCCGAGGGTGCGGATGCCCATCGACTTACACTCGTCCATCAGTTTGGTGATGGTGCGGATGTCCGCCAGACTTCGGCTCATGACGCCGGCCATGTACTGCGCGGGATAGTTGGCCTTGAGGTAGGCCGTCTGGTAGGCTACCCACGAATAGCAGGTGGCATGACTCTTGTTGAAGGCGTAGGAGGCGAAGGCGCGCCAGTCTTCCCAAATCTTCTCAAGGACCTTGGGGTCGTACCCCTTGGCCGTGCCGCCCTTGATGAACTTGGGGTACATGTGGTTCAGTTTGTCGATGAGTTTCTTACCCATCGCCTTACGCAGGGCGTCGCTCTCGCCGCGGGTGAAGTCGGCAATCTCGCGCGAGAGGAGCATGACCTGCTCCTGATAGACGGTGATGCCGTAGGTGTCCTTGAGGTACTTCTCCATGCATGGCAGGTCATAGACGATGGGCTCCTCGCCGTGCTTACGCTTGATAAACTGCGGGATGTACTGCATGGGCCCCGGGCGGTACAGGGCGTTCATGGCGATGAGGTCTTCGAAGGTCGAGGGCTGCAGGTCGATGAGATAGCGCTGCATACCCGTCGATTCAAACTGGAACGTGCCGATGGTGCTGCCGTTGCAGTAGAGCTGGTAGGTGGCGGGGTCGTCGATGGGAATCTTGTCGATATCGACGCGCACGTTCAGGCTCTCGTAGATATTCTGCACCGCTTCCTTGATGATGGACAGTGTCTTGAGGCCGAGGAAGTCCATCTTGATTAGGCCCGTTTCTTCGATGACGCGGCCTTCATACTGCGTACAGGCCACCTTCTCGCCCGTCTCCTTGTCCTCGGCCGTGGAGACCGGTACCCAGTCGGAGATGGGGTCGCGGCAGATGATGAAGCCGCAGGCATGGACACCCGTGTTGCGCACGTTGCCCTCCAGCATCTTGGCGTAGCGGATGGTGTCGTGCAGCAAGGGGTCGGACGAGGCTTCGGCCTCGCGCAGTTCGGGAATGGCTGCGATGGCGTTGGGCAGGTTCATCTTGGGCACCTTGCCGTCCGGTCCTTCGGGCAGTTTGTCGGGGATGGCCTTGCACAGGCGGTTGCTGATGTCGAGGGGCAACTTCTGCACGCGTGCCACGTCCTTGATGGCCAGTTTGGTGGCCATCGTGCCGTAGGTGATGATGTGCGCACAGTTTTCGGCGTGGTATTTCTGCGTCACCCACGAGAGCACGCGGCCGCGGCCGTCGTCGTCGAAATCGACGTCGATATCGGGCAGGGAGATACGGTCGGGGTTGAGGAAGCGCTCGAACAGCAGGTCGTACTTGATGGGATCGACCTGCGTGATACCCAGGCAGTAGGCCACGGCACTGCCGGCCGCCGAGCCACGGCCGGGACCGACGCTGACATCCAGTTCTTCGCGGGCCGCGCGGATATAGTCCTGCACGATGAGGAAGTAGCCCGGGAAACCCATGGTCTTCATGATGTGCAGTTCGAAACGCAGGCGGTCGTCCACCTCCTCGGTCAGCGGCATGGGGTAGCGCTTGGCTGCTCCTTCGTAGGCCAGTTTGCCCAGGTAGTCGGCCTCGAGCTTGATGCGGTAGAGCTTTTCGTAGCCGCCCAGTTTCTTGATTTTGGCTTCGCCGTCTTCGCGCGAGAGCACCACCTTGCCATTCTCGTCGCAGGTGAACTCGTTGTAGAGGTCCTCGTAGCTGTACTTCTGCCGATACTCCTCCTCTGTGCCGAAGTCGGCCGGGATGTCGAAGTTGGGCATGATGGGCGCGTGGTCGATGGAGTAAGCCTCCACCTTGGCCAGCACCTCCATGGTGCAGTCCATCACCTCGGGCACGTCGGCGAAGACCTGCTCCATCTCGGCGCGCGTCTTGAACCACTCCTGCTTGGTATAGAGCATACGCGAGGGGTCGTCGAGATCCTTGCCCGTAGCCAGACAGATGAGGCGGTCGTGGGCCTCGCCGTTCTCCTCGTTGACAAAGTGGCAGTCGTTGGTGCAGAGCACCTTGGTCTGCGTCTCCTCGGCCAACTGCATGATGATGGCGTTGGCACGCTGCTGCAGAGGGTAGGTATCGCGGTTGGCACGGACGCGGCTGTCCGTGACCTGATGGCGCTGGATTTCCAGGTAGTAGTCGTCGCCGAAGACGCGCTTGTACCAGGCGATGGTCCGGCGTGCGCCGTCAATGTCGCCGTCCAGAATCTTGCGGGGTACCTCGCCGCCCAGACAGGCCGAGCAGACGATGAGGCCTTCGTGAAACTGTTCCAGGTCGGCCGGGTCGGTGCGCGGACGCATGTAGAAGCCATCCACCCATGAGCGCGACACCAAGCGGATGAGGTTGTGGTAGCCCTGCTCGTTCTTGGCCAGCACCACCAAGTGCCAGCCCGACTGGTCCACCTTGCCCTCGCGCAGCGTCTTGTCGCCACGGCGGGCCACATACATCTCGCAGCCGAAGATGGGCATGAAAGCCGCGCGGGGGGCCTGCTTGGCCACCTCGGCCTCCAGACTTTGTCGCAGCGCGTCGGCGGTGGTGTCGGCGGGTATTTCCAGTGTGCCGGCGTCGAGCTGTTCCAACTTGGCCTTCGCCTCGGCCAGCGCCCCCTTGGCCTTGCCCTTGACCTTGTTGACATAGTTGAAGAACTCCTTGATGCCCATCATGTTGCCGTGGTCGGTGACGGCCATGCCTTTCATGCCGTCGGCCAGGGCCTTATCGACCAGGGCGGGGATGGACGCTTGGCCGTCGAGGAGGGAGTATTGGGTATGTACGTGAAGGTGAACGAAGTCGCGCATGGGGGGTGTGGACGTATGAGGGATAATGGAGAGGCGGGTGAAGTGGGGGTGGGGATGAAGCGAGGCGGTAGCCCTTATTTACTCAGGCTGCTTGTCGTCGTCGCAGTGGGCCAGACGGTGGGAGATGCGCATGGCGCAGAAGTTGGGACCGCACATGGTGCAGAAGTCGCCGTTTTCGTAGTGCGCCTCGCGGTAGTATTTCTCTGCCAGTTCGGGGTCAAGGCTCAGGTTAAACTGGTCCTTCCAGCGGAACTCGTAGCGGGCCTTCGACAGGGCGTCGTCGCGCACCTGGGCGCCGGGATGCCCCTTGGCCAGGTCGGCCGCATGGGCAGCCAGTTTGTAGGTCACCACGCCGGCGCGCACATCGTCGCGGTTGGGCAGCGCCAGGTGTTCCTTGGGCGTGACGTAGCAGAGCATGGCCGTTCCCAACCAGCCAATCTGTGCGGCGCCAATGGCCGACGTGATATGGTCGTAGCCCGGCGCAATGTCGGTGACCAACGGACCGAGGGTGTAGAACGGTGCGCCGTGGCATTTCTCAATCTGGCGCTCCATGTTCTCACGAATCTTGTGCATGGGCACGTGGCCGGGGCCTTCGATGAAAGCCTGCACATTCTTGGCCCAAGCCCGCTGGACCAGTTCGCCCATCGTGTCGAGTTCGGCAAACTGTGCCGCGTCGTTGGCGTCGTAAATCGAGCCGGGGCGCAGACCGTCGCCAAGAGAGAGCGCCGTGTCGTACTGCGCGCAGATGTCGCAGATGTCGTCGAAGTGCTCGTAGAGGAAACTCTCCCGCTGGTGCTTCATGCACCATTCCGAGATGATGGAACCGCCGCGGCTCACCATGCCCGTCATGCGACCCTGTGACAGGGGGACGTTCTTGAGGCGGATGCCGCAGTGGATGGTGAAGTAATCGACGCCCTGCTCGCACTGTTCGATGAGCGTGTCGCGGAAGAGTTCCCACGTCAGGTCTTCGGCCTTGCCCTTGACCTTCTCCATAGCCTGGTACATGGGCACGGTGCCGACGGGGACGGGGCAGTTGCGCACAATCCATTCACGCGTCTCGTGGATGTTGGCGCCGGTCGAGAGGTCCATCAGGGTGTCACCGCCCCACTTGCAACTCCATACGGCCTTCTCCACCTCCTCGTCGATGGTCGATGTGGTGGCCGAGTTGCCGATGTTGGTATTGATTTTCACCAGGAAGTTGCGGCCGATAATCATGGGCTCAGCCTCGGGGTGGTTGATGTTGGCCGGAATGACGGCGCGGCCGGCAGCCACCTCGCTGCGGACGAACTCGGGCGTGATGTGCGTCTCGATGCCGCGGGCGGCGCAGTCCATATTCTCGCGAATGGCCACATACTCCATCTCGCGGGTGATGATGCCCGCCTTGGCCAGGGCCATCTGCGTCACCAACTTGCCGGGCAGTGCGCGGCGAATAGGCGCACGCTCGCCAAAGCGCAGGTGGTCCAGCGCGTGGTCAGCCAAGCGCTGACGGCAGTAGTCGGACGTAGGCTCACTGAGCAACTCCACGCCGCCACGCTCCAGAATCCAGGGCGTGCGCAGCGCCGGCAATCCGCGCTTCAGGTCGATGTCGGCCTTCGGGTCGCTGTAGGGGCCGCTGGTGTCATATATATATACGGGGGCGTTCTCTTTGAAATGTTTGTTGCCCTCCTTGTCCTTGGTCACCGTGGGCTTCTGGCTGACGCGGCGCATAGCGACTTTCAGGTCGGGGAAGAGCGTACCGGCGAGATAGACCTTCTCGCTGGAGGGATAGGATATACGGATGTTGTCTTGCATAATCAGTGACAGTGGGGATGGTCTGTAGAATATGTGAGAAGCAACTGTGCGACGGCAACAGTTGTTACATACTATGGATAAGCGCCTGCATGGCCTGCGCCGGTCGCTCTGCCTTGACGATGCTGCCGCTGACGGCGATGGCATGGACGCCGGTCTGCATGAGGGGCACCACGTCGTCGGCCGTGATGCCGCCGATGGCGCAGATGGGCATGGTCAGTCCCTCAGCCTGCATGGTCTGCATTATCCGGCGGTAGCCGTCCAGACCGATGATGGGCGAGAGGTTGGCTTTGGTCGTGGTATAGCGGAAGGGCCCGAGGCCGATGTAGTCGGCGTCGGTCTGGCAGAGCGTGCGGATGTCGTCGATGGTATTGGCCGTGGCGCCGATGATGAAGCCCTGGCCCAGGATGGCCCGCGCTTCGTTGACGGGCATGTCGTGCCGGCCAAGGTGGACGCCGTCGGCTTCGATGCGCTGGCAGAGCTCGACGCGGTCGTCGATGATGAAGGTGGCGTTATGGTCGCGGCAAGCCTTGAGCAGACGGCGGGCGATGGGTTCCACCTCGCTGTCGTCGCAGTCTTTCATGCGCAGTTGAATCCATTGGCAGCCGCCTTCAAGGGCTTGAAGGGCGGCCTGCTCGTGGTCCCATGGGCCATAGGACTGGGTAATGAATTGTACAGGTATCATGCTGACGTGTGTTTGAAGAGCAAAAGTAAGCAATTATATGGCAACGGCAAAAAGGCCGTACCAAAAAGATGGGCGGCAGCACAGCCGCAGAAGCCGCATTTTGTAGTGTAGTGAGTGTCGTTTAGCCTTTGCGGCAGTTTTTTTTGTCGGGCCTTTCGCCGCAGTATCCCTCATGGGGGTTTACCATACGCAAATTTTATAACGGGCATTGCAGCGATGATAGTAGTGCCATGTCCATTGACGTGGCACTCAGCACACATTACGGCGCCAGACGCAATACGCCATTATATTACGGGCGTTGCGGCGATCGCGGCGATGATAGTAGTGCCATGTCCATTGACGTGGCACTCAGCACACATTACGGCGCCAAACGCAATACGCCATTATATTACGGGCGTTGCGGCTCCGCCGCAACACGTACTGAGTGGCACGTCAATGGACATGCCACTACTACGAGGCGCACCCATTGCCACCACTAAGCGGCCCGGTAGTAGTCCCATGTCCATTGACGTGGGACTCAGCGCTGTCGTGGCCCTGCCGCGACACCTATGATTTAGGCGCTGAGGGGCGCGTCATAATATCGCGGCTCCGCCGAGAGTGGCACGTCAATGGACATGCCACTACTACGAGGCCGCTCATGATGCTATAGAATAAAGTATGCAATGCGACGCATTGTCTATATCTTGATAATTGATAATTGTATGATTGCGGACAAGGAACTCGCAGAAAGAGCCG
>JALEZQ010000063.1 GCA_022772475.1 Bacteroidales bacterium
TGGATCGCTCTGGCGGCCTACCCGGGGTGGCGCTCCCTTCGGTCGCTGACCCCGGGCTACAAGCAAATCCGCCTTCGTCGGGTTTGGGATGGCCTTCAGCCATCCGCCGCCCCGCAACGCTTTTACCGGACAGCAATAATAAATAGTAGAATTTCTTACATTTGTCGCAGAATACGTTTGTTTTACTGAAAGGATTACCACCTTTGGCATTCTGCATCATACATTTTATATCAGGACACGGCGGCAAGCAGCAGGGCGAACCGAGACGAGAAGGGGCGCTCTTCCACACTGTCCCCTATTCTTCACCCCCGTCACCACTTCCCGGCAGGCAGTCCGTGGCTCTTTCCGACGATATGGCGGACTTCCCCGTCTTGCTTTCCAACTGCCGTCGTGCCGCTGCGGCCACGCTACCCCCTTCCTGCGCTACCTGCGCACTCTCGTGGAAACCCTGCGGGTTTTTCTCTTTGGAGATTTCGGTGGTCGAGGCTTCTGCTAACATATTGAGTGCCAGTTCGACGTTGGTCATGTTGTCGCGCAGACTTTCTTTATGCAGTCCTTTATGCCGCTTATATTGCCTTGTGGTCATGCCGCTCCATTCGCGGGTGATGATGTCGGTGAGTGTGGCATACTCCACGCCCTCGCTCACTCCCGAGCGCTGCCACTCGTCGGTCAGTTCCTTGCGCACCTCAATGCTTTTCACCCTGCGGTTTATCCACTGCTCGCTATACCCCAGCCGCCTGTAGTCGGCAATGGCCTGCTCGATGCTCATCTCGGGGTCCTGCATCTGCTCCAGACGAAGGGCGGCCACCTGCGCCATCCACTGTTTGAAGGGCTCGGCCTTTGGCGAGGGGATGGACTGGATGAGGCGGAAGAGTTGCTCTGTGTCGGCCACATCCGTCATCCTCATCTTGCCATCGGCGGCACGCATTTTCAACCCGTGACAGTTTGTCACGGTTTCATTGCCTTCCTGCTTCAGTCTTTGCTTCAACTTTCTCCAATACGCTGCCGCGTCGGCACTATCTGTCAGCACAGCCACCACATCTACTATGGAGAAGTACCATTTCTCCTCCTTATCGTCCCAAACGGTCCGCACCTTGCGTTCTTCAAAAACTTTTATGATTTCTCTCTTGGTCATGGCTTTATCTTTATGAGGGTTCAATCCACGTTTGCCGCTACTGCCATTGTGGAATAGACGGACTTCTACATGTGTAAAGTTACGCAAAAATTTCGGAATTTGGCAGCATCTGATAGAGATATTGTTTGCCATGCCTACTTTTCATAAGCAGTACAAGTTTTAGGGAACCATGAAAGAACTCCCTCATAAAAATGTACCGGTAGAGCCAAAAGTCCCTCATAAAAGTGTGGTATTTCACATAAAAGTCCCTCATAAAAATGTAGCAACGCTTGGCAATATGGTGATAATGATATACTTTTGCAGGAAAGTAACACCACCGGCGAAAGAATGGAAAGAGAAATCATGCAAGACCTCTTGAAGTGGAGAGAGAGGAGCGACCGCAAACCCCTTATCCTACTTGGCGCACGCCAAGTGGGGAAGACCTATATACTCAAGGAATTTGGCCAAAGATATTATGAACAGACAGCATACATCAACTGCGATAACAACGAGATGGTCAAGGACTTGTTCCTGCCCGACTATGACATCAGACGCATCCTGCTCGCCATCGGTTCGATAACGGGCGTCAGCATCCAGCCGGGCAAGACCCTCATCATTCTTGATGAGATACAAGAACTGCGGCGGGGGCTCAACGCCTTGAAGTATTTCTGCGAGGAGGCCCCCGAGTATCATGTGGCTGTTGCAGGCTCATTGCTCGGCATCACGCTTCACCAGGGCGAGTCGTTCCCCGTAGGCAAGGTCAACACTTTGCATATACGGCCGATGACCTACGAGGAGTTTCTCATGGCAAAGGGACAGCACCAAATGTATGATGTACTGAAAAGCAGGCAATGGGACGTCATCGCCAGCACACGAAGCCTGTATATCCAGTCGCTGAGGGAATACTATTTCACGGGAGGTCTGCCGGAGGCGGTAAAGGTGTTTCTTGAAACCACCGACACCGTACAGGTGAGGGAAATACAGAAGGAAATTCTTCTTGCCTACGACAAAGACATATCCAAACATGCGCCTACGAATGAGGCCGTAAGAATAAACATGGTATGGAAATCCATACCCGCACAGCTGGCGAAGGAAAACAGCAAATTCATCTATGGGGCTGTGAGAAAAGGGGCAAGAGCCAAGGATTTTGAGATAGCCATACAGTGGCTTCTTGATGCCGGCTTGGTTTACAAAATAGACAGGGTCAGCAAGCCGGGCATGCCTTTAAACTGCTATGCGGACTTCTCATCGTTCAAGCTCTATTTGCTTGACTGCGGACTTCTCGGTGCCATGAACGACATGCCACCATCGCTGATGCTACTGCCCAACAAAATGGAAGAAAGCAAGGGCAGTTTTACGGAAAATTTCGTCTGCGCACAGCTGCATAATTGTCACCATCTCTCGGTTTTCTACTATAGCAAGGAGAACAGTAGGCAGGAGGTTGATTTCATCGTTCAGCACGACACCGACATTGTCGCCGTAGAGGTAAAGTCTGAGGAGAACCTTCAGTCGAAATCCCTCAAGGCGTTCCACTGTGACAACCCCGAAGTGGGATGCCTGCGCACCTCAATGGCAGACTACCGCCAGGAAGACTGGATGGTCAACGTCCCCCTATACGCCATCAGAAGTTATTGGGAGGAGGCTACAACGCGGTTTGAGGCGCAGGATGGCTGAAGGCCATCCCTCGACCTCCGCAGGAGGGAGAGTTCATAGCCCGGCGGCAAGCGACCGTAGGCTATGGACAAACGCGGCTGCGCCGCGAGTGGCACGTCAATGGGTGAGGCCGCGTAGTAGTGCCATGTCCATTGACGTGGCACTCAGCACGCGTCGCGACGTCGGCCGCGACACCTATTCTTTGCCGAAAAAAAACGCGGCTACGCCGCGAGTGGCACGTCAATGGACATGCCACCACTACATAGAAGACACCTATTCTTTGCCGAAAAAACGCGGCTGCGCCCCGGTGCCATGTCAATGGACATGGCACTACTAAGCTGCGCTCCCGGTGCCATGTCTACAAATTTCGTTTTTGTAACGTGGATACATTCTCGCTGCGAAGAGGCTACAACGCGGTTTGAGGCGCAGGATTCCACTTCTGTGGGTATTACAAAGGCAATTGGCAAGGACTACGCAGAGAGTGGGCATTGTTGCTCAATGTATTGTACATATGAGCGTGGGCGAATCAGGCTGAATTGAGATTGAAAAATAGTATTCCGCGTTGAAGTTGGGGTAGGACGACAACTCAAACAACTTGTACAACCAACAAAGTTGTCCCCGTTGTTTTGGTTGTCGTGTTATATTTTTTGGACGACAACTCAAACAACTTGTACAACCAAGAATGTTGTCCCCGTTGTTTTGGTTGTCGTGTTATAATTTTGGACGACAACTCAAACAACTTGTACAACCAAGAATGTTGTCCCCGTTGTTTTGGTTGTCGTGTTATATTTTTTGGACGACAACTTGAACAACTTGTACAACCAAGAATGTTGTCCCCGTTGTTTTGGTTGTCGTGGTACAACAATTATTGCACACGCCGGCGAAAACGTGAATTTTGCCGCCAATAACGTGAAGCGCCTCTGCCCGCCAAATAGACGCGAAAAAGCGGGACGGCGAACCGAAAATGCTTTCGGGCCATCGCGTTTGGGCGAGAAAAATTCCTGTTTGGGCGACAGAAAATCCTGTAACGCTTAGTGTTTCTCCCCAAACGCCTACCCTTCGACCGCTCAACGAGGGCGATTTTCGAGGCCGCGAGGGCGGATTTTTGATAGATTTAACTAAACAACGCCACTCACCCTAAGCTTATTCCATATATTGTCAAAACCTATCGCGTCATGCTTGCGTTATTTACGACCGCGGAGGTGGGCGGTGGGTTTGGCGGGCATTCTCGATGTTAACAAGTGTAAAAAGAGCGATTGCACACAGGCGCGGCGGCGGGCAGCGGATGGGGCGGTGGCACACGCTTTTTGGCATGGTTTATGTGGCTGCCAACGGATGCTTTAAGAAAAAGTGTTAACTTTGGCAGAGCAATGCAATTTGCTTCTACACCCTCAACACCTTTCCCATTTTCAGTTTATCCATGAAACTCACGCACATCTTAATGTCCCTATGCCTCTGATGCCCCTCCCTCTGCCCCACCCCGCTCCCCTTGACGCGGGTCAAGGGGCAAGGCGCACGGGCAGGGGCAGGGTTTGCCACATACACCATTTTTTACTACCTTTGCAGAGCCGTATCTCACTAAGGGGACTGGTTAAACTATTCACATCGTTCAACATCCTTATCATCCACCACACATTCCTTATGTTACGTTGTCTTCTCTCCCTCTGCCTGGCGGCGTTGTGCTGCGCCGCACCAGCCAAGACGCGCCGCTACCTGATGCGCGACATGGGCATCTGCCCGGGCACAACCAACGTATCGCCGCTCATGGCGAAGGCGCTGGCCGACATCCGCCGCGAATGCGGTGCGAAAGACAAGGTGGTGCTGGTCTTCGAACCGGGCACCTATGCCTTCCACCCCACCGGGGCAGACAGCCGCGAGTATTACATCTCCAACCACGACCAGACGAACCCCAAACTGGTAGGCATCGCCCTGGAAGACATGAACCACGTCACGATCGAGGGGCATGGCGCCGAACTGCTCTTCCACGGCCGTATGCTGCCCATCTCCGTGGTGCGCTGCAACGACGTGACGCTCAAAGACCTGCGCATCGACTTCGCCACGCCCCACATCGCCCAGGTGCGGGTGGAGAAGAACGAGGGCCGGGGCGGCATCACCTTCAGCGTGGCGCCGTGGGTGAACTACCGCCTGACGCCCGACTCGCTCTTCGAGCACAGCGGCGAGGGCTGGACGCTGCGCCCGTCGTGGGGCATCGCCTTCGAGGGCGACACGCGCCGCGTGGTCTATCGCACCAGCGACATAGGCTTCAACCTGAAGGGCTGCCACGAGACGGCGCCGCGCACCATCCACGCCCCGCAATGGCGCGACGAGCGGCTGGTGCCCGGCACGGTGGTGGCCATGCGCGGATGGGGACGCCCCACGCCGGGTCTCTTCCTGACCCACTCCACCGACGTCACCGTCAAGAACGTGCAGATACACTATGCCGAGGGCATGGGCATCCTGGCCCAACTCTGCACGGACATACGCCTGGACGGCTCGGGCATCTGCCTGCGCGGCAAGGACGACCCACGCTACTTCACCACACAGGCCGACGCCACCCACTTCTCGGGATGCAGGGGCCGGATAGTGTCGGTCAACGGCCTGTATGAGAACATGATGGACGACGCCATCAACGTGCACGGCACGTACCTCAAGGTCATCGGCCGGCCGGACGACCACACGCTGGTGGGCCGCTACATGCACGGCCAGTCGTGGGGTTTCACCTGGGGCTACCCCGGCGACGAGGTGCAGTTTGTCCGCTCCAAGACCATGGAGCTGGTGGGCGAACGCGCCCGCATCGTGTCGATCACACCGCGCGACAAGGCCACGGACCACGGCGCCCGCGAGTTTGTCATCCGCTTCGACCGCCCGCTCGATGCCGCCATCACCGAGGCCGAAGGCTTTGGCATAGAAAACCTGACGTGGACGCCCGAGGTCTATTTTGCCCACAACACCATACGCCACAACCGCGCCCGCGGCGCCCTGTTCAGTACGCCGCGCCGCACCGTGGCCGAGCACAACGTCTTCGACCACACGTCGGGCACGGCCATCCTGCTCTGCGGCGACTGCAACGGATGGTACGAAACGGGGGCCTGCCGCGACGTCGTTATCCGCAAGAACGTGTTCATCAACGCGTTGACCAGTCTGTTCCAGTTTACCAACGCCATCATCTCCATCTATCCCGAGATTCCCGACCTCAACAGTCAGCAACTCTACTTCCACGGCGGGAAGAAGGGCGCCATACGCATTGAGAAGAATGTCTTCGACACGTTCGACGCTCCGGTGCTCTATGCCAAGTCGGTCAACGGCCTGACGTTCCGCGGCAACACCATCCGCCAGAACCACGACTTCCCCGCCTTCCACTGGAACAAGCAGCGTTTCCTGCTGGAGCGCGTCATCGAGGCCGACATCGAGGAGTGACCCCTGCCACACCTATATCGGCTATTGCCATACCCATCTATTGCCATACCTATATATAATTATTGCTGTCCGGTAAAGTTCTGCGGACCGGAGGATGGCTGAAGGCCATCCCAAACCCGACGAAGGCGGGTTTGCCTGTAGCCCGGGGCAAGCGACCGTAGGGAGCGACACCCCGGGTAACGCGGCGAACC